>NZ_DBFZUT010000068.1:0-29091 GCF_048519415.1 Faecousia sp.
GATAAAAAGCTTTAAAAGCTTTTTATAGCGCCGAGGGCGCGTCAGATTCTGCATGAGACGGCGCAGCGTGCGTCAGCACGATGCGAGTGTGCGTAGCACACGGGATTCCTGATGAAATGTTTTAATCAGGAATCAGTATTACTTCTTGAGAGCCTCTTCGACAGCAACCGCGACGGCGACGGTAGCACCGACCATGGGGTTGTTGCCCATGCCCAGGAAGCCCATCATCTCGACGTGAGCCGGGACGGAGGAGGAGCCTGCAAACTGTGCATCGGAATGCATGCGGCCCATGGTATCGGTCATGCCGTAGGAAGCGGGACCGGCGGCCATGTTATCCGGATGCAGCGTACGGCCCGTGCCGCCGCCGGAAGCGACGGAGAAGTACTTCTTGCCCTGCTCGATGCACTCCTTCTTGTAGGTGCCTGCGACCGGGTGCTGGAAGCGGGTCGGGTTCGTGGAATTGCCGGTGATGGAGACATCGACACCCTCGTGATGCATGATGGCAACGCCCTCGCGGACATCGTCAGCACCGTAGCAGCGGACATCGGCGCGCTCACCCTCGGAGTAGCGGATCTCGTTGACGATCTTCAGCTCGCCGGTGTAGTAGTCGAACTTCGTCTGCACATAGGTGAAGCCGTTGATGCGGGAGATGATCTGAGCGGCATCCTTGCCGAGGCCGTTCAGAATGACGCGCAGCGGGGTCTTGCGTGCCTTGTTGGCGTTGCGGACGATGCCGATGGCGCCTTCGGCGGCGGCAAAGGACTCATGACCGGCCAGGAACGCGAAGCACTTGGACTCCTCGCTCAGCAGCATGGCGCCGAGGTTGCCGTGGCCAAGGCCGACCTTGCGGTCTTCGGCGACGGAGCCGTCAATGCAGAAGGACTGCAGGCCTTCGCCGATCTTCTTGGCGGCTTCGGCGGCGGTGGTGACACCGGACTTCAGCGCGATGGCTGCGCCGACGGTGTAAGCCCAGCAGGCGTTCTCGAAGCAGATGGGCTGGATGCCCTTGACGATCTCATACGGATCGAAGCCCTTCGCCTTGCACAGCTCGCGGCACTCCTCGACGGAGCCGATGCCATACTGCGCAAGAACGCCGTTGATCTTGTCGATTCTTCTTTCGTAACTTTCAAACAAAGCCATGGTGCGCTCCTCCTCTTATTCCTGACGCGGGTCGATGTACTTCGCGGCGTTGTCGAACTGGCCGTAGTGACCCTTGGCCTTCTCCATTGCCGTGGCGGGCTCATCACCCTTCTTGATGAAGTCCATCATCTTGCCGAGGTTGATGAATTCGTAGCCGACGATCTCGTCGAGCTTGTTGAGCGCGACGCGGGTGACATAGCCCTCGGCCATCTCCAGATAGCGCGGGCCCTTCGCCTTCGTGGCGAACATCGTGCCGACCTGGCTGCGCAGGCCCTTGCCGAGGTCTTCCATGGAAGCGCCGACGGACAGGCCGTTCTCGGAGAACGCGCTCTGGGTGCGGCCGTAGACGATCTGCAGGAACAGCTCACGCATGGCGGTGTTGATGGCGTCGCAGACGAGGTCGGTGTTCAGAGCTTCGAGGATGGTCTTGCCGATGAGGATCTCAGAAGCCATGGCGGCGGAATGCGTCATGCCGGAGCAGCCGATGGTTTCGACGAGAGCTTCCTCGATGACGCCGTTCTTCACGTTGAGGGTGAGCTTGCAGGCGCCCTGCTGCGGCGCGCACCAGCCGACACCATGCGTAAAGCCGGAAATGTCGCTGATCTCCTTCGCCTGGACCCACTTGCCTTCCTCAGGAATGGGCGCCGGGCCATGGTATGCACCCTTTGCAACCGGGCACATATGCTGTACTTCAGTCGTGTAAATCATTGCAAAAATCCTTTCCATTGTTTGCTTGCGTCTGCGGGCAGGCGCAAAAAAAATGACGATTTTCCCACCGGGCAGCGGGAAGTCCGCAGCAAAACGCAACTCGCGGATTCTAACCGTATTATACCGATATTCTTGCGGAATGTCAACGTGGATTTCGACAGGCTTCCGGACAAAATGCCGCCATGCGGCACGGTTTCCCCGGACAAATTCCACAAAAGCCGAAAAAACTGCTGCATGCGCGGGGCATGCAGCAGAATGGGACCCAAAATATTATTGGCCTGCGCCATCGCCGCCGTAGAGCCAGGCGTTCGGCAGCATGCGGGACGTGATGCTGGTGTTGGAGCACTTCGTCACATACTCGCCGTCGTACCACAGAACGGCGCTCGTGCCGCCGTCCAGATTCAGGGCCTGATAGGCCTTGTGGCGCATGAGGATGTCGGTGCAGGTCTCAATCGTCGTGCCGTAGGAGCGGGTCGGCATGCGGCCCTCGATGACGAGCATGAGGATCTCCTTCTTTTCGGACTGACCGATGCAGGCGCGCGGCTGGATGCCGTTGAAGGCCTCGTAGTTCTCCACGGCGGGTTCGCCGTCCACAACGAGGGCGGGCCAGAATTCCACGGCGTCCGTCGTGTCGGCTGCGACCGGTGCGGAGGCGTCCGTGACGTAGAGCAGGTTGCTCTCGCGCAGCTCGACGCGCTTGTAGCCGGTGACGACATAGTGCTCGCCGTAGCTCTCACCCTGCGACATGGCATAGCCCGCGAGCTCACCGCCGGAGCCGTTGCCGTCTGGATCGATGAAGCCGCTGCCCGTCATGCCGAGCACGGCGTCGTGCGCTGAGGCGATGGCCTCGAGCTGCTGGCCCCAGCTGCCGATATAGGCGGAAGGCGCGTTATACAGCTGCGAAGGGTCCTTGGCGATGGCGAGCACACCCTGATAGCCGCTGCCCTCCACGCGGACGAGCAGGATCTTGTTCTTTGCGTCGACGGCGAGCACCCGCTCGCCCATGGCGGTGTAGATATCGGTGCCGTCGTCATTCAGACCGGCTTCATTGATATAGATGTTGTCCCAGCCGTTGGCAGTCACATCGGGATGGGCGCTGACGTAGTCCTCAAACGAAATGCGGTCCAGCTCCCAGAACAGCTCATAGAAGCGCTCCTCGTCCGTCTGGGACGTCGGCTCCGTCGGGGCGACGGTCTCACCGTTCTTGTCTGTGGCATCCGAGGCGGAGATCTTGTCCCAGGTACTGATCTTGCCCTCCTGATCCTTGCGGGCCTGATCCTGACGGGCTACGACCTCGTCGATCATATAGGAAGGCAGGAACCATTTGGCAAGCCACTGGTGGGAGAGCGTGTTCATGGCGGTCTCAATATAGGCCTCACGGAGCGATTTGATCGCCGGGATATCCGTGAAGACCACAAAGCAGTAAAGACCCTCCAGTGCCAGGACGATCGTCAGCAGCACGGCGGCCACACGCAGACCACGGTTCGGTTTTTTCGCCTTTTTCCGGCGTTTCTGCGCCTGCTCGGAAGGATCCGGTTCGTATTGCCGATCGCGGGGATCGGTCTCGTTGCGTTTGATGGCGCATTCCTCCTTTTGGACATTTTTCCTACATTCTAGCACATCCGGCATGCGGAGTAAATATGGGAAGTTTTGCGGTTTTGTGAATTTTTCGATGTCTCCGCGCCGATGTACAACGATTTGACGGGAAAACGGCCGAAATGTTCGGCATGCCGCCACCAAATTTTCGGGGCTGCCGGTTTATTTCTGTGCGGGGCGGAGATAGGAGTCCGTGCTGACCTCTCCCGCCAGAATGCGGCGGTAGTCCGCCAGATTGCGCTTGAGCAGATTGGGCGTGTCCAGCTCATAGGGACAGCGGCTCTTGCACTGGCCACAGCCGAGGCAGTGCTCGATCTTCTCCATTTCGGCCTGCATGGCGGGGGCCAGCCAGCTCTCGGACGGCGCGCGGCGGATCATCAGGGAGATGCGCGCGCACTGGTTGATCTGGATCCCGGCCGGGCAGGGCAGGCAGTAGCCGCAGCCGCGGCAGAATTCGCCGGTCAGCTCTCCGCGCTCCTTCTCGATAAAGCTGCGCAGCTCCGGCGTCAGCGAGGCGGGAGTCCGGAAGAAGCCGAGCCACTGCTCCAGCTCCTCCGGGCGCTGGATGCCCCAGATGGGAAGCACGTTGTCATACTGCGCGATGTAGGCAAAGGCGGCGCCGGCGTTCGTGACGAGGCCGCCTGCCAGCGCTTTCATGGCGATCAGGCCCATGTTCGCTTTGCGGCAGCTCTCGGCCAGCGCGGCCTCGCGCGGCGTAGAGAGATAGCTGAAGGGATATTGCAGCGTTTCATAGAGACCGGAGGCGATGATATCCTCTGCAACGCCGATCTTATGCGCCGTGATGCCGATATGGCGGATCTTGCCCTGCGCCTTTGCCTCGAGCATGGCCTCGTACATGCCGGTGCCGTCACCGGGACGGTAGCACTGACCGGCCATGTGGAATTGGTAGATATCGATGTAGTCGCGCTGCAGCAGGCGCAGGGACGTTTCCAGATCGGCCCGGAGGGCCTCGGGCGTCTTGGCGGCGGTCTTTGTGGCGACATACAGGCCGTCCCAGTGCCCGCCGAAGGCAAGACCGAGCTTTTCCTCGCTGTCCGTATAGGCGCGGGCCGTGTCGAAGAAGCGCATGCCGCCCTCGCGGGCGCGGCGGAGCAGGCGGACGGCCTCGTCCGCGCTCACGCGCTGGATGGGAAGCGCGCCAAAGGCGTTCTGCGGAACGGTGATGCCGGTCGTGCCGAGTGTGATCTGTTTCATATCGGTTCCTCCTTGTCGGGATTTGATTTTGGATCGAGGGCGCGCAGCGGGCTTTCCTGCCCGGCCGCGTGGCGGGCCTCCTCGCGCAGACGGCGCAGAACGGCGGCGATCTCGCCGTTTGTCCGCTCGAGCTCGCGCTCCAGCTCTGCGGCGGAGACGCGCAGCACGCCGCTGCGCAGGGCGGAGAGCTGGATGAGCGCGTCGGACGTCGCTACGCGGACGGCGTAGTTTTTGCCGATCTTGCCGACGAGCGTTTCGATATAGAGGTCGGCGCTCTCATCCTCCTGCGTGTAGACGACGCGCAGATTATTGTGGCTGCTGCGGGAGCCGGTGCCGCCCCTGACGCGGTAGCTGTCGAACACGACGATGAGTTCGCAGGGGTGGAAGCCGCAGTAATTGCTCAGAAGATCCAGGAGGCGCTCGCGCGCGCCGCTGAGATCATATCCCGCCTGCTCACGCAGCCCGTCCCACGCAAAGATCATGTTGTAGCCGTCTACGATGAGGTATTCTTTCCGGCGGGGCGGCAGGGTGACGGCTGCCTCGGCCTTGGCGGCGGGCGGCCGGTACAGCGGCGTCTTCTGCGGGCCGAATTCCCGCTCGATGATGCGCTGCAGCTCCTTTTCGTCCAGATCGAGGTTCTGTGTGCGGACGCGCGGCGCAGCGGCGGGCACGGCTGCGGGCTTCGGCCGCAGGACAGATTCAAGGTGCATGTTCTCCTCGACCTGATCCCACGGGATGGTGATGCCCGCACCGTGGGAGCAGAAAACGGAATCCGGCGTATTTTCAAGGTCGGCCGCCGGATCATAGGCCAGCGCAGCCACGACGGCTTCGGTGTTATGGCAGGGAAAATAGCCTGCGACCTCGCAGCTCAGCCGCCCGCGGCCGCGGGTATAGGCGGCCACATCCCGCGCGTAGTCGCGAAGCTCGGAGACGGGCGCGCGGCCCTGCAGCAGCGTGCCGCCCGGCGCTTCGACCGGAGGATCAAAGCTGCCGCTCTTTGCGCGGATGTCAGAAATGGCCCGGCCGATCTGCTCGGGCGGAACGGTCAGGCGGAAGGCGTAATACGGCTCAAGCAGGATGCTCTCGGCCTTCATCAGGCCCTGCCGCACGGCGCGGTAGGTCGCCTGCCGGAAGTCGCCGCCCTCCGTGTGCTTCAGATGGGCGCGCCCGGCGGCCAGCGTGATGCGCAGGTCCGTGACGGGGGAGCCGGTCAGCACACCGAGGTGCTGCTTTTCCTGCAGATGCGTCAGGATGAGGCGCTGCCAGTTCCGGTCCAGCACGTCCTCGCTGCAGACGGTGTCGAATACGAGGCCGCTGCCCTGCGGCAGGGGAGCGAGGATCAGGTGGACTTCGGCATAATGCCGCAGCGGCTCAAAATGGCCGACGCCTTCGACGGGGGCGGCGATGGTCTCGCGGTAGGAGATGCGGCCGGTGTCGAACGTGACGTCCCAGCCGAAGCGCATGCGGATGAGGCTCTGCAGGATTTCCAGCTGCACCGCGCCCATGAGCTGCACGCGAATTTCGCGCAGGCGGGCATCCCAGACCATGCGCAGCTGCGGCTCCTCCTCCTCGAGCAGGCGGAGCTTCGGCAGCGCCAGCTGCGGGTCGAGGTCGGCGGGCAGACGGATGCAGTAGCTCATCACGGGCTCCAGCGCCGCGCCGCGGTCCGGGGCGGCATCGCCGAGCGTATCTCCGGCCAGCAGGCCGCTCAGGCCGAGCGCGGCGCAGACGTCTCCGGCCGGGACCTGCTGCACGGCTTCAAATTCCGCGCCGGAATACAGGCGCAGCTGTGTGACCTTCGCCTCCAGCGGCTCGCCGTCCGGGCGATGGCAGCGCACGGCGGAGCGGACGGAAAGCGTGCCGCCCGAGACCTTCAGAAACGTCAGGCGATTGCCCTGCGGATCGTGGGCGATCTGATAGACGCGGGCCGAAAGCTCCGCGGGATAGACAGGCACGGGCGCAAGATGCTCCAGCGCCCGCAGCAGCTCGTCGATGCCGTCAAGCTGCCGCGCCGAGCCGAACAGGCAGGGAAACAGCTCCCGCTTTGCCACTGCGTCGGCGGCAAGGGCGTCATCCAATGCGCCGGTGTTCAGAAAGTGCTCCAGCAGGGCTTCGGAGCTGAGGGCGACGGACTCGACGTCGTCCAGCGCGGCACAGTGGTCGCTGAGCGCGGTGCGCGCATCGGCCAGCAGGGCGGCGCGGTCTGCGCCGGGCAGATCCATTTTATTGAAGAACAGAACAACGGGCACGCCGTAGTGCTGCAGCAGCCGCCAGAGCGTCAGCGTGTGGCCCTGCACGCCGTCCGTGCCGCTGACGAGCAGCAGCGCGCAGTCGATGACGGGCATGACGCGCTCGGCCTCCGGCGCAAAATCGGCATGGCCCGGCGTGTCGAGCAGGGTGACGGCGAGACGCTCCGTTTCAAAGCGCGCCTGCTTGGAAAAAATCGTGATGCCGCGCGCCCGCTCCAGCTCGTGCGTGTCGAGATGGGCGTCGCCGTGATCGACGCGGCCGAGCGTGCGCAGTGCGCCGGTCTTGTAGAGCAGCGCCTCGGAAAGCGTGGTCTTCCCGGCGTCCACCTGAGCAAAAATGCCGAGCACGAGCCGCCGCTTTCCACCCTTTTGCGCCTCCATGCGCAGCACCTCCCTGTTTTTGTCGAATCATTTCAAATTAGTATACCACAGGAAGCTGGACTTCGCAACTGCCCGCGATTTGCCCTCTTGAAACCTGCCGCGGAATCCGGTATACTATGCTCATCCAAGCAACAAATTACTAATACCAAGGGGGACAAGACCATGTTCCAGCTCAGACCTTATTTTCCGCCTGATTTTTCCGAGCAGCGCTTCCAGAACGCGCCGGATGCCGTCTGCGTGCCCGCCCCGTTTGACGGCGTTGCGCCGGAGCATTACCACGCCATGAGCATTTTCCCCGAGTATTTCAAGGTGAACGGCCAGTGGCTCCTTGCAGAGGAAAGCCGCATGGACTGCGTTGCCGTGTATGAAAACGGCCGCATTATCGTCCGCGAGTTCCGCCTGCTGCGCAAGGGCGATCTGGTGTTCACCGGCCGGACCGAGGATGCCACGGACGGCATCTATGTGCACCCGAACGGCTTCCGCGAGGAGGAGAAGGAAAAGGAGACGTTTGCCTTCCGCCAGAACCGCTCGCGTGAGACGGCCTTCTCCCGCGATTATGACGAGCTGTATGACCTGCTGCGCCACGAGCGTGACCACGGCAAGATCGTCTGGGTTATGGGCCCGGCCTTCGCCTTTGACCATGACGCCCGCGCGGCCATGGCCAAGCTGATCGAAAACGGCTATGTTCACGCCATTCTGGCGGGCAACGCGCTGGCCACGCACGATCTGGAGGCTGCCTACCTTAAGACGGCGCTCGGGCAGGACATCTACACGCAGCGCTCCGTGCCGAACGGCCACTATCATCATCTTGACACCATCAACCGCGTGCGCTATCACGGCAGCATCGCGAATTTCATCCAAAACGAGAACATCCACGACGGCATCATCTACAGCTGCGAAAAGTGCGGCGTTCCCTATGTGCTCGGCGGCTCCATCCGCGATGACGGCCCGCTGCCTCCGGTCTACGGCGACGTCTATGCGGCGCAGAACGCCATGCGCGACCAGATCCGCAGCGCAACGACCGTCATCAGCATGGCGACGATGCTCCACACCATCGCCACGGGCAACATGACGCCCTCGTTCCGCGTTCTGCCGGACGGCACGGTGCGGCAGGTGTATTTCTACTGCGTCGACGTGTCGGAATTCGTGGTGAACAAGCTGGCCGACCGCGGCAGCCTGTCCGCCCGCGGCATCGTGACGAATGTGCAGGACTTCGTTGTGAATTTACAAAAGGGCCTCAACCTCTAAAAAACAGAAAAACATGGGCGGCATCTGCCGCCCACAATATTATCCGAAGACTATCAAATTTGTCATTGCGAGGCCCCGTAAGGGGCCGTGGCAATCTCGGGAAGGCACCGGCAACTTTGCGCTGGCAGCAGAATATTCGGTCAGGGCGGGAATTCGCGTTCCTGCGCTGCTGCTTTATTTTTTCTTCTTCCCGGCCTTTGCCGGAAGCGCTTCTTCGGCCTTGGCCGCCTTCTTTTCCGCGGCGGCCTGCCGGACCTTTTCGGCCAGCGGGGCAAGCTGCGCCAGCAGCGATTTTTCTTCCTTTGCGGGCTGCTCGAGCGTCAGCACCTGCACCTCCTGCCCACACACGGCCAGGAAGGCGACCGGCGTCTTTGCCAGCCTCGCGCCGCTGCCTGCCGCAGCGGCGTCATTGCGCGTGCGTGCGGGCAGATCACTCCCGCCGCCTGCAAAGCCGCAGGAGATGCTGCTGACGGGAATGAGCGTGACGTCGCCGACGTGCAGCGGTTCGCCCGCAACGGACTGCGAATCCGCAAGGGCCTGCGTGCGGTCTGCAGTGAATTCCAATACTTTCAGAAGCTCTTTCATGACGCTCCTCCTTATTTATAAGGTATTGCGGACATTCTCCGCCAGCAGATGGAAGAAGGCCCGCACGATGAGAATGGCGCGAAGCGAGAATTTTGCGGAAAATTCGACGTTCGTCTGCGGCTCCTCCGTGCAGGTCACGGCGATGTCCGGCCTGCGAAAGCGGATGGCGGACTGCAGCAGCCCGAGCACGGGATACAGCGCCGCGCACACCATGCCGTAGTCCAGCGCCGCATCGGCGGGATCGTCCGCGCCGACGGCGATATGCAGGGAAAAGCGGCGGAACGTGCCGCGGTGCAGCAGCCAGAACACGCGCCCGAGCAGGGTGCGCAGCACAGCGCCGAGCTCACACAGCGTGGCGGCAACACCCTTGGCCGAGACGGCGCTGCGCGCGTTGGCCGTGCTGCTGACATCACGCAGACCGAGCAGCGTGAAGACCTGCTCCATAAGCTTTTCGTTCGGCTCGCTGTCCGGGCGGATGGTCAGGAACGCATAGCGGGCGTAGAACGAAAACCCCGCCTCCGGCGTAAAGGCAAGATAGATATGCAGCGGAAGCAGCAGGAGCAGCGCAAGGAATGCACACAGCCCCAGCAGGATCCAGAGTGCCAGCATGGCGCGCCTCCTGTCTGTCGATGCTTTTTTCAGATCCTCTGATCTGGTTTTATTATAATGCAGCCACCCGGTTTTTACAAGCGGGAATCGAAAACGGCTGCGCGGGAAAGGAGAAAAATCGGATGGAACAGTGCTTTTCCGGCTACTGCCGCGCGCTCGATGCGTCGCGCGTCGTGATGGCCGACACGGACGACGGTGCCGCGGACTGCGATTTCCCGGCGTGCCTCCATGCGCCGGTGTGCAAAATTGCCGCGGAATTGCACGAGTTTTTGGGCGAAATGGTGGAAGAGCCCGCGGAACAGACGGGAGAAAAGTGATTTTTCTCCGGACTTCAGAAAAAATTCCGGCAAAACGTGCAAAAAAGATTGACTATTTCGCTTCATTCTGCTATAATTCATGATTGCGTGAGCATGCAAACCGAGCAATCCGGAGGTGTAAAACGGTGCTCGAAGAACTCAACTATGCAGCGCGGATCGTCGGAGTCAAGCAGCTCCGCCGGGCACTTGCCGACGGCAGAGTGCGCAAGGTCTTCCTTGCGGACGATGCGGATCCCGCGCTGACTGACCCCATCCGCGAGGCATGCACGCTCGCCGGTATCCCGGTCGAGACGGCTGCGTCCGCCCGTCAGCTCGGGCAGGCCTGCGGCATTTCCGTGGCGGCTACCGCTGCCGGGGTCATCTGATCTCGTTATCTGCGGAATATTTCCAGATATTCCGGGATAAGATAAACGCTGCAAAGCAGCAGATTTTTGCAAGAAAGGAGAACATCATGCCTACTTTTAATCAGCTGGTCAGAAAGGGCAGAGAGCAGGCGACCTACAAGTCCACCGCACCTGCACTGCAGAAGGGCCTCAACACCCTGAAGAACCGTGCCACCGACCTGTCTTCTCCCCAGAAGAGAGGCGTCTGCACCGCAGTCAGAACCACCACCCCGAAGAAGCCGAACTCCGCTCTGCGTAAGATCGCGCGTGTCCGCCTGACGAACGGCTACGAAGTGTCCGCTTATATCCCCGGTGTCGGCCACAACCTGCAGGAGCACTCCGTCGTTCTGATCCGCGGCGGCCGTGTCAGGGACCTCCCCGGCGTGCGTTACCACATCATCCGCGGTACGCTCGATACCCAGGGTGTGAATGGCCGTATGCAGGCCCGTTCCAAGTACGGTCAGAAGCGTCCGAAGGCCAAGAAGAAGTAATCCCCCGTGCCGCAAGGCATCCTGCCTTGCCATGATGTTCTTGAAAATACGTTTTTGGGAATCTCTGGCACGGCACCAACAGTAGCAAGGGCTATTGAAGTACCTATGAAATCATTTTTTTATGAAGGAGGGAAGCGAAGTGCCCAGAAGAGGTAATGTTCCCAAGAGAGAGGTCCTTCCGGATCCTGTCTATAATTCCACTCTGGTGACTAAGCTCGTCAACAGCGTCATGCTCGACGGCAAGAAGGGCGTTGCCCAGCGCGTCGTCTATGACGCATTCCAGATCGTCGAGACCAAGACCGGCAAGAACGGTCTGGACGCTTTCCAGCAGGCAATGGAAAACATCATGCCTTCCCTGGAAATCAAGTCCCGCCGCGTGGGCGGCGCAACCTATCAGGTTCCTCTGGAGGTTCGCCCGGAGCGCCGTCAGACGCTCGGCCTGCGCTGGCTGACTGCTTATTCCCGCAAGCGCAGCGAGAAGACCATGAAAGAGCGCCTCGCCGGCGAGATCATGGACGCCTGCAACAACACCGGCGCCTCTGTGAAGAAGCGCGAAGATACCCACAAGATGGCAGAAGCGAACAAGGCATTCTCCCATTTCCGCTGGTAAACAAATCAAAGGAGTTACCCAATGCCGAGAAAATACTCGCTTGAGAATACAAGAAATATTGGTATCATGGCGCACATCGACGCCGGCAAAACCACCACGACCGAGCGTATCCTGTTCTACACCGGCCGCACCTACAAGATCGGTGAGACCCACGAGGGCACGGCTACCATGGACTGGATGGAGCAGGAGCAGGAGCGCGGCATCACCATCACGTCCGCTGCAACGACCTGCTTCTGGCGTCACTGCCGCATCAACATCATCGACACCCCGGGCCACGTTGACTTCACGGTTGAGGTCGAGCGTTCCCTGCGCGTGCTCGACGGTGCTGTGACGGTCCTGTGCGCAAAGGGCGGCGTGGAGCCCCAGACGGAGACCGTCTGGCGTCAGGCCGACAAGTATCATGTCCCGCGCATGGTGTATATCAATAAGATGGACATCATGGGTGCGAATTTCTACAATGTTCTCAACATGATGCATGAACGGCTGAAGTGTAACGCCGTCCCCATTCAGCTCCCCATCGGTGCGGAGTCCGATTTCCGCGGCGTGGTCGACCTGATCCGCATGAAGGCCTATGTCTTCTACGATGAGCTGGGCAAGGATGTCCGCGAGGAGGAGATCCCCGAGGATCTGGTCGAGCTTGCACAGGAATACCACGAGAAGCTGCTCGATTCCGTCTCCGATCAGGACGACGCCATCATGGAGCTCTATCTCAGCGGCGAGGAAGTGCCCGAGGACATGATCCGCGCTGCCATCCGCAAGGCGACCATCGCCGTGCAGATGGTGCCCGTGACCTGCGGCACCTCCTATAAGAACAAGGGTGTTCAGGAGCTTCTCGACGCCATCGTCGACTTCATGCCGTCTCCCCTCGACAAGAAGGGCATCGCCGGTGTGAACCCGAAGACCGACGAAGAGGACTTCCGCCCGGCGGACGACAACGCACCGTTTTCCGCTCTGGCCTTCAAGATCGCGACCGACCCGTATGTCGGCAAGCTGTGCTTCTTCCGCGTTTATTCCGGCAGCCTCGACAAGGGCTCGACCGTTCTGAACTCCACGAAGGGCACCCGCGAGCGCCTGGGCCGCATCCTGCAGATGCACGCCAATCACCGCGAGGATATCGACACGGTCTATGCCGGCGATATCGCCGCCGCCGTCGGTGTGAAGAACACCACGACCGGCGACACGTTCTGCGATGAGAAGCATCCGATCATCCTCGAGTCCATGGAATTCCCCGAGCCCGTTATCCGCGTGGCCATCGAGCCGAAGACCAAGGCCGGTCAGGAGAAGATGGGCATCGCCCTGATGAAGCTGGCCGAGGAGGACCCGACGTTTAAGACCTACACCGACGAAGAGACGGGTCAGACCATCATCGCCGGTATGGGCGAGCTGCATCTGGAGATCATCGTCGATCGCCTGCTGCGCGAGTTCAAGGTCGAGGCCAATGTCGGCGCACCGCAGGTCGCTTACAAGGAGACCGTGAAGGGCAAGGCAGACGTCGATATGAAGTATGCCCGTCAGTCCGGCGGTAAGGGCCAGTACGGTCACGTCAAGATCAAGCTCGAGCCGAACGAGTCCGGCAAGGGCTATGAGTTCATCAATGCCATTGTCGGCGGCGCCATCCCGAAGGAATACATTCCCGCGGTCGACGCCGGTATCCAGGGCGCGATGCAGGCCGGTGTTCTGGCAGGCTATCCCGTCGTGGACGTTAAGGTCACGCTGTATGACGGCTCCTACCATGAGGTCGACTCCTCCGAGATGGCCTTTAAGATTGCCGGTTCCATGGCCTTCAAGGAGGCCTGCCGCAAGGCGCAGCCGGTTATCCTCGAGCCGATCATGAAGGTCAGCGTTATCGTGCCGGAAGAGTATATGGGCGATGTTATCGGCGATATCTCTGCCCGCCGCGGCAACATCCTCGGCATGATCCCGAGAAACGGCTCCACGCAGGTGGACGCCAACGTGCCTCTGTCGCAGATGTTCGGCTATGCAACCGATCTCCGCAGCCGCACGCAGGGCCGTGGACAGTATTCCATGGAGCCGAGCCACTACGTCGAACTGCCGAAGTCCATTCAGCAGGAAATCGTAGAAAAACGCAGCTCCAAGTAAAAAATGCTTGCTATTGCACACCTTTTGGTGTATAGT
Organism: Faecousia sp.; assembly: GCF_048519415.1. Taxonomy (NCBI): domain Bacteria; kingdom Bacillati; phylum Bacillota; class Clostridia; order Eubacteriales; family Oscillospiraceae; genus Faecousia; species Faecousia sp. Next base: position 13,669 of record NZ_DBFZUT010000068.1, read on the forward strand.
GTAAGTAAGCGAATATAAAGTTTTTACCATTTACGAATCAAACAGGAGGATTTTTCAATGGCAAAGCAGAAATTTGAAAGAACTAAGCCTCATGTTAACATCGGCACCATCGGCCATGTTGACCACGGCAAGACCACGCTGACCGCCGCCATCACCAAGTGGCTGTCCCTCCAGGGCAAGGCTCAGTTCGAGGCCTATGATTCCATCGATAAGGCTCCGGAAGAGAAGGCTCGTGGTATCACAATCAACACCGCTCACGTTGAGTACGAGACCGAGAAGCGTCACTATGCTCACGTCGACTGCCCGGGCCACGCCGACTATATCAAGAACATGATCACCGGCGCTGCTCAGATGGACGGCGCTATCCTGGTTATCGCTGCTTCCGACGGCCCCATGGCCCAGACGAAGGAGCACCTGCTGTTGGCCCGTCAGGTCGGCGTTCCCGCTATCGTTGTTTACCTGAACAAGTGCGATCAGGTCGATGACGAGGAGCTGCTCGAGCTCGTCGAGATGGAAGTCCGCGAGACCCTGTCTTACTACGAGTTCCCGGGCGACGATGTCCCCATCATCAAGGGCTCCGCTCTGCAGGCTCTGACCTGCGAGAGCAACGACCCCAACGACCCCGCCTATGCCTCCATCAAGGAGCTCATGGACGCAGTTGACAACTATATCCCGACCCCGGACCGCAAGGCTGACATGCCCTTCCTGATGCCGGTCGAGGACGTCTTCACCATCTCCGGCCGCGGCACCGTTGCCACCGGTCGTGTCGAGCGTGGTATCGTCAAGAAGAACGAGCCGGTCGAGATCGTTGGCCTGATGGAAGAGAAGAAGTCCACCGTCGTCACCGATATCGAAATGTTCCACAAGCTGCTGGACTACGCAGAAGCCGGCGACAACATCGGCGCTCTGCTCCGCGGCGTTGACAAGAAGAGCATCGAGCGTGGCCAGGTCCTCTGCAAGCCGGGCTCCATCCATCCGCACACCAAGTTCCGTGGCCAGGTCTACGTCCTGTCCAAGGAAGAAGGCGGCCGTCATACCCCGTTCTTCAACAACTATCGTCCGCAGTTCTATTTCCGTACCACCGACGTCACCGGCATCATCAGCCTCCCCGAGGGTGTTGAGATGTGCATGCCTGGTGACAACATCGACATGGATGTCGAGCTGATCACCCCGATCGCTATCGAGAAGGGCCTCCGCTTCGCTATCCGTGAAGGCGGTCGTACCGTCGGTTCCGGCGTCGTCATCGAGACTGCTGAGAACTAATTCCTGCATATCGCATCTTGAGCCGCTGAGGGAAACCTCAGCGGCTCAGTTTGTCCGATCATGCCTCGCAGAGTTCGCCGCCCGCAGGCGGCGAAGGAAGTGAGATCATTTTCTCCGGCGGCATGTACGTCGGAGAAAATACCGCCCAGTCCGCCAGTGTGCGGATCGCCTGCTCCCGGCGGACGATCCGTGCGCGCAGCGGACTGCGAGCTCTTTGCCGGAAAGCCCAATGGGCTTTTCGGCAGCGCGCCGCTGAGGGAAACCTCAGCGGCTCTTTTCGCATGCACGCAATTCCGCCCTCACTGCATACAATGAAACGGGAGGTGGAATATGGAAAATCCGATCGTTTGGGCACTGATCGCGACGCTTGGAACGTGGGCCGTGACGGCCGCCGGCGCGGCGACGGTGTTCCTGTTCCGCAGGCCGTCGCCGGAGGCAATGAACCGCATGCTGGGCTTCTCGGCCGGAGTCATGATCGCGGCGAGCTTCTGGTCCCTGCTGCAGCCCGCCATTGCCCGCGCGGCAGAGCAGGACGGCCTGCCGCCGTGGCTCGTTGCCACACTGGGCTTTTTGCTTGGAGCCGTCTTCCTCTGGGCCTCTGACTGCGTGGTCACAAGGGCCAGCAGAAGACCGGGGCGGGGAAGCGGGACGAATCATGTCGTTCTCCTTATCCTCGCGATCACGCTGCACAATATCCCGGAAGGGCTGGCCGTCGGCGTGGCCTTCGGGGCGCTGCAGCGCGGCGCGTCGCCGGAGGCGGTCATGGGTGCAGTCAGCATTGCATTCGGCATCGGCCTGCAGAATTTTCCGGAGGGCGCTGCGGTCTCTGTGCCGCTTCGGCGCGAGGGCGCGGGGCGGCTTCGCAGCTTTCTGCTCGGGCAGGCCTCGGGGCTGGTCGAGCCGGTCGCTGGCGTGCTGGGTGCATTGCTCGTCGGCACCGTCGAGGCGATCCTGCCCTATGCGCTTGCCTTTGCGGCGGGCGCGATGATTCTTGTGGCCGTCCATGAGCTGATCCCGGAATGTCAGCGCAACCGCGAGGCGCGCCCCTACACAGCCACGATGGGCATTGTGGCCGGATTTGCGATCATGATGCTGCTGGATGTCGCCTTGGGGTGATTTGCAAGCTTTTCCGGGGAAATAGCGGCGCGTTCCGTCATCCTCCCCGGAAAACCGCGATTTCCGTTGACTTCCGCCGCGTGGGGAAGTATAATAAACGCGTATAACTTCCGATTGGAGACATTGCGTATGAAGAAAGCCCTGATCCTGCTGGTTGTGCTCGTGCTACTGGCCGGACTTCTCTTTGGATTGTATCATTTCCTTTGGACGGCGGATAATTTTGCGGCGCTCGGAGAGAAGGCCATGAAGAGCGGCAACTATGCCCGCGCGGTTGACCGCTATACGACGGCCGTCTCGCTTGCGCCGGACAATGTGGACTATGTGCTGGCGCTTGCGGATGCCTGCCTGGCTGACGGCAGCTACACGCGCGCGGAGCGCACGCTTGTGGAAGCCATCCGCACGGCCCCCTCGGAGCAGCTCTACCGCCGCCTGAGCGCGACCTATGTGGCGCAGGACAAGCTGCTTGATGCCCAGCAGATGCTCGACAGTATCACGGACCCGGCCATTCGCGCCTCGTTGGAGGCGGCCCGCCCGGCAGCCCCAGCACTGACGCCGGACGGCGGCGAATTCTCGGATTATATCACGGTCTCGGTCTCTGCGCCGAGCGGAACGGTCTATGTATCCGTGACGGAGCAGTACCCCTCGACGGCGGACGCGCCCTATGCTGAGCCGATCGCCCTCCCCGCAGGCTCCACGCATGTTTCCGCCATTGCCGTCAGCGATGACGGGCTTGTCAGCCCGCTGACGGAGGCCGACTATCTGATCGTCGGTGTTGTGGAGGAGGTCACGTTTACGGACAGCGCCTTTGAGCAGTATGTGCGAGACCTTATTCTCAAGCCGTCGCCGTCCGTCATCTACACGAGCGACCTGTGGGCAGTGACGGAGTTCGTCATGCCGGAGGAGGTCACGGATTTCTCGGACCTGCATTACTTCACGGGCCTGCACAGCCTGACGATCCACAACGGTATGTTTGACGACTATACCTTCCTGATGGTGATGCCGTATCTCGAGAAGCTGGACCTCTCCGGCTCCCTTGTCTCGGCACAGACGCTCGAATATATCGGCACGCTGACCGACCTGTACGATCTGAACCTCAGCGGTTGCGGCCTTTCGAACATCGTGGCGCTCTCCGGCGCGAAGGCAATGGAGCACCTCGACCTGTCCGATAACAGCATCTCCAACATCGGCGCGCTCTCCAACTACAGCGGCCTGAAGACGGCGGACCTGTCCCGCAATGCCATCACGGCGATTGATGCGCTGGACGGCCTGACGAAGCTCACGGCGCTCGACCTTTCGGAGAATGACATCACGAGCGTGTCTGCCTTGGCAAAGTGTACGGAGATGACGGAACTGGAACTTGCCAGCAACCGCATCACGAGCGTCGCGCCGCTGTCAGGCATGCGCGCCCTGACGAAGCTGGATCTTTCGAAAAACGCCCTGACGGACGTCTCCGGCCTCGGCTCGTGCCTGCAGCTTACAGAGCTGCGCCTCTCGGACAACCAGCTCGAGAATGTCGACAGTGCGGCCTCGCTCGTGAACCTGACATACCTTGACATGAGCCACAATCTCGTCAAGGAGCTGCCGCCGTTTACGGAGACGTGCCGGCTGCAGCAGTTCTACGGTTCCTATAACCAGCTTTCCGATATCAGCGGCCTTGCCGGCCTGCCGGAGCTGAATTATGTGGATGTGGATTACAACACCGACATCACGGACATCGAGTGCCTGAAGGCCTGCCAGAACCTCGTGCAGGTCAACGCATTCGGCACGAAGATCACGCATGTGACGGAGCTGTCCGACATGGGTGTTGTGGTCTATTGGGACCCGACCTCCACGATTGCCGGATAAGAACAAATGCCTCGCTGCGAAGGGGCGGTGTCTGTAAAACAGTTAATCGGCACAGCGATTGGGTTCGCTGTGCCGATCGCTGTACTTTTAGGAAATTTTTGTAGAATATATCATACAATATATCAGAATTTGGTAATAGGAGACAGCAAATGATTATTTGGATTAGCGGACCATATGGTGTGGGCAAAACCACGCTAGCGGAAGCTATGGCGGCAAAAATGGATAATGCTCTGGTTTTTGATGCGGAAGAAGTGGGCAATGCAGTTCGGGGAAATTATCCCGGCTGTCCCTATGGTTACATATTTGAGGACTACCCCTTGTGGGGTGAATTCTGCTATCTGCTTCTGAAAGACATTCACGAGAAGTTCCATATGGATATTCTTGTTCCTATGACACTATTGCGTATGGAATCCTATAGTATTATCGGCAAGCTGAAACAGGACGGTATCGACACTCGGCTTGTGGTACTGGAAGCATCCTGGCAGACCGTCCATGACCGCATTCTGGCCCGTGGCGAGGAAGAAGGATGCTGGTGCATGGAGAATATCGAACTGGCAAGAATTGGCTCTGCTGCTCTTCCGGGACTCCATATCCAGACGGACGAAAGAAGCATTGATAAACTGGTAGAGATAGCATTCAGCAAATTAGGCTAACCAAATTCCCTGTTTATTGAACAGTTTAAGGGCGCACTTCTATACACCCTCTGGTGTATCGTACGGTGTGCGATTTTTGTGCCGCACCAAAGCCTCCCTTGTGTAAAAGGAGGTGGCGCGGCGAAGCTGTGACGGAGGGATTGCTATGCAGTATAAACATAACAAGCAGTTGGTTTCATTAGCTAAACAACTGCGAGCTGATCATCGAATTGGATGGTTCACAGCACTATGAAGAAGTAAACATGTACAAAGATCCGGAACGTACCGCTTTTCTGGAAGGTTATGGTTTGTGAATTCTGAGGATTCCCAACAACGAGGTCAGTGGGAACTTTCGTGGTGTTTGCGAGTATATTGATGTTGCCTGCAAACAATCCCCCAGTCAGCTGTCAGGCTTTGCACAAGGGAGCCTTTCTTCAGTCGATACGTATTGCAAAAATCCGACCTATGATCGTAATCATAGGTCGGATTAACTGTTTTACGAACACCCGTCTAATGCAGCGAGGCATTTGTTTTTCAGACAGTTGCCGGTTTCGCCGGGTTCCGGAATACTTTGCGGTACAGGTAGAAAAAGTAGACCATTTCGGCCCCGGCTGTCAGCGTCCAAGACACCGGATAGAGCAGGTAGAGCGAGGCGATGGTCCCGACGGAGGCGAAGATCGTGTAGACCCAGATCACGCGGAACACGCACGAGCCAAGCACGACGATGATCGTCGGCACAACACAGCGGCCAAGGCCACGGGAGGCCGCGATAGTGCAGTCCATAAAGGCCGAGATGGCATAGGAGAAGCCCATGATGCACAGGCGGTGCATACCGGCGGCTGCGACCTCAGCCGAGTCCGTGAAGAGGGCGAGGAAGCCGCGGCCGAAGAACACAAGGCTCAGGCCGAGCACGGCGCCCGCCGCGAACGAGTAGCTGAGGCTGATCCAATAGGTCCTGCGCACGCGGTCGCGGTTGCCCGCGCCGTAGTTCTGCCCGATGAAGCTGGCACAGGCTGTGTGGAAGGCAGCCATGACGTCGTAAATAAGGCCGTCTGCGTTGGCGGCGGCGGAGTTGCCTTCGACCATCAGGGCGTCGAAGCGGTTGACGCCTGCCTGAATGAACAGGTTGGCAACGGCGAAGATGGCGTTCTGCAGACCCGCGGAGCAGCACAGTGTCAGCAGGGGGGCGAGCTTGTCACGGTGCAGTCGGATGCATTTCGGCCGGACACCGTAGGCATCCTGCGTCCGGACAAGAGCAATGAGGATCAGGATGGACGACAGGTACTGCGTCAGGATACTGGCCAGTGCGACGCCGTCGGCGCTCATGCCGCAGACGATGACGAAGAAGAGATTCAGAGCGACGTTCAGAATGCCCGCGATGAGCAGATAAAGCAGGGGGCGGCGGGTATCGCCCGCAGCGCTCAGAACGGCATTGCCAAAGTTATAGAGCGCCATGGCGGGCATGCCGAGGAAATAGATGCGCAGGTAGATCGTCGCGCCGTCGATCAGCTCTTCCTTTGTGCCGAGCAGCTTCAGCAGAGGAACGGCCGTCAGCTCGCCGAGCAGCAGGAGCACCGCGCCGAAGATGAGGCTCAGGGCAAGGGCCGTATGGACGGTGCGCTGTGTCTCCTCGCGGCTGCCTGCGCCGAGAAAGCGCGCAACAAGGGCATTGATACCGCTGCCAAGGCCAATGAGAAAGCCGGTAAACAGGGTAACGAGCGTCGCTGTGGATCCGACTGCGCCGAGTGCGATCGGGCCGGAGAAACGGCCTACGACGGCGATGTCCGACATATTGAACAGGACCTGCAGAACATTCGACAGCATCAGCGGCAGGCTGAAGGCAAGAATCTGCTTCCCGAGCCGGCCATGCGTCAGGCTGCCGGCTGCTTTCGTTTCCATGGTATCTTCTCCAGTCGTCATAAAATGGGCTGCAGCAGATCGGATGACTGCTGCAGCGGTGTAAACACAATGAGTATATCACATACGCTCTGGGCGTGCAAGAGAGTTTCGAAAAAATGTTCCTGCTTGACGAGACCGGCCGGTTCCTGTATACTAAATACGGAAAATCAGAAGAAGGAGTGCAGACTTTGGGAGAAAAGATCATTCACGGGATCCATAGATTTCTGGAGATCCTCGAGATCGTGCTGGCAGCCGTTATTGTGCTGGTGCTCGTCGCTTTGATGGGCATCGAGATCTGGGAGCTTGCGCGCGATCCGTCCACTTTTCTGGCGGAGGGCTTTCTCGATTCGTTCCTGAGCAGCATCACGTCGCTTGTCGTGGCGGTGGAATTTGTAAAAATGCTGCTGCGGCCGACCGTCGGCAACACGCTGGAGCTGCTCATCATGGCGCTGTCGCGCTATGTGGTGCTGAATCACCATGAGCCCGTCTCGTTGGCCGTCGGCATTGCGGGCGTCGTGGCGCTGTTTGCCACGCGGCGCTTCCTGAGCGGCCGCCCGGAGGGCGGAAAGGACGATCGCATCAGCTCAGAGATCGAGGAATAAACGCAGGAATCAAAACAAACGAGCAAAACGCCGCAGCACTTCGGTGCTGCGGCGTGAGCCTATCAGAAAAGCCAAAAGGGCTTTTCTGATAAGGGAATTTCAGTCCGCTGCGCGCACGAATCGTCCGCCGGAGCCGAACGATTCGCACACTGACGGACTGAGTGGTATTTTCTCCGACGTACACGCCGCCGGAGAAAATGATCTCAATTGATTCGCCGCCTGCGGGCGGCGAACTCTGCGAGGCTTATGGGAAACGCAAACGCCGCAGCACTTCGGTGCTGCGGCGTAAATTGCAGGATAGGGGATATCTTACTTGATCTCTGCGGTAGCGCCGGCTTCCTTGAGGTCGTTGACGATCTTCTCGGCATCTTCCTTGGAAACGGCTTCCTTCAGGGTCTTCGGGCAGTTGTCGACGATCTCCTTGGCTTCCTTCAGGCCCAGGCCGGTCAGAGCACGGACGACCTTGATGACAGCGATCTTGTTCGCGCCGCATTCCTTCAGGACGACGTCGAACTCGGTCTTCTCTTCAGCGGCCTCAGCAGCACCGGCAGCGGGAGCAGCAACAGCGGCAGCGGCAGCGGAGACACCGAAGGTCTCTTCGAGAGCATGGACAAGCTCAGACAGCTCGAGGACGGACAGACCCTTAACTTCTTCGATCAGGGCAGCGATTTTCTCAGACATTATAAAATCCTCCTAATTAGTGTAATAGATGAATGATGGATCAGGCTTCTGCGGGAGCTTCTTCCGCAGGAGCGGGGCCTTCCTTCTGCTGGCGGATCTGGTCAAGGCAGAATGCCAGAGCGGAGATCGGAGCCAGGAAGGTGCCGAGAACCTGGGCGATGAGAGCGTCCTTGCTGGGAAGCTCGCCGAAGCCCTGAAGCTGCTCGACAGACAGGACGGAGCCTTCAACGAAGCCGCCCTTGATTTTCAGAACGTTCTTGTTCTTCTTGGCAAACTCGCAGACGATACGAGCCGGGGCAATGGGGTCACCCGTGGTGGTGGCGAGGGAAGTAGTGCCGTTGAGCATCTCGTCGAAATGGTTATAGCCGGCCTTGTTGGCGGCAAAACGGGTCAGAGTGTTCTTAACAACGGTGTATTCCACGCCGGCTTCACGGAACTTGTTGCGAAGCTCGGTATCCTGTGCGACAGTGATGCCCTTGTAGTCCACGAACACGGCAGCGGTGGAACCCTGCAGCTTCGTAGCCAGTGCATCGACGATTGCCTTCTTGCTTTCAAGTACCTTGGAATTGGGCAATGTGTGTCACCTCCGAAAAAATGTCCTCATGCCAAAAGACATGAGGACACAGAAATCACATGTATTTCGTGTAACCTCGGCAGGATGGGGATCGTTACGGCGTAAGCCTCCTGCTGTCTCTGGCAACGGGAAATATTTTATCAGAAAATGCCGGATTTGTCAAGCAATTTTCTGATTTCTGGGGAAATTCATGGAGCAGACAAACGCTTTGCTGCTCCATGATCAAATGCATTAGAACTTGGCAGTATTGACCTTCACGCCGGGGCCCATGGTGGAGGCGACGACGCAGGAGCGGATATACTGGCCCTTTGCTGCGGCCGGCTTCGCCTTGACGACGGCGCCAAGCAGCGTGTTCAGGTTCTCGGTCAGCTTCTCAGCGCCGAAGGAGACCTTGCCGATCGGGCAGTGGATGATGTTGGTCTTGTCGAGACGATACTCGATCTTACCGGCTTTGATCTCCTTGACGGCAGCGGCGACGTTCGGGGTGACGGTGCCGGCCTTCGGGGAGGGCATGAGGCCCTTCGGGCCGAGGACCTTACCAAGACGGCCGACGATACCCATCATATCCGGGGAAGCGACGACGACGTCGAAGTCGAACCAGTTTTCCTTCGTGATCTTCTCCACGAGCTCCATGCCGCCGACATAGTCAGCGCCGGCTGCCTTGGCCTCGTCGACCTTGGCGTCCTTCGCAAAGACAAGGACCTTGCGGGTCTTGCCGGTGCCGTTGGGCAGGACGATGGCGCCGCGGACCTGCTGGTCAGCGTGGCGGGAATCGACACCGAGCTTGATGTGGATCTCGACGGTCTCGTCGAACTTGGCGGGGGCGGTCTTCACGACGAGCGCAAGGGCGTCGGAGACTTCATACTGCACGGAGCGGTCGATCTGCTTCGCGCTGTCCTTATATTTCTTACCTCTAAACAATGTTATATCCTCCTTAAAGTGGTGATGCGGAATAATCCTCCCACATAGATGAGGTCAGGCGACCTCGGCAGACTCAGCGATCAGTCGACAACGACGATGCCCATGCTGCGGCAGGTGCCTGCAACCTGGCTCATCGCGGCCTCGATGGTGGCGGCGGTGAGGTCGGGCATTTTGCGCTCTGCGATCTCGCGCACCTGCGCCTTGGTGATGGTTCCGACCTTGTTCTTGTTGGGAACGCCGGAGCCCTTTTCCTGACCGATGGCCTTCAGAATGAGGGTCGGGGTCGGGGGCGTCTTGGTGACGAAGGAGAAGCTGCGGTCCGCATAGACCGTGATCACGACGGGGATCTTAAAACCGGCCTGATCCTTGGTGCGGTCGTTGAACTCGCGGATAAACTGTGCGATATTAACGCCATGCTGGCCGAGAGCCGGGCCGACAGGGGGCGAAGCGGTCGCCTTGGCGGCCGGAATCTGAAGTTTGATATAACCAGTAACTTTCTGTGCCATGATAAGCACCTCCAAATAGAATGTGGTAATACGCTGACGCGTATTTCTGGCGGGGGAGAACCCCTCCCACGTTTTGCCCGGATCAGTCGGTGGAGAGCTCCACCTGATCGAGCTCCAGATCGACCGGCGTTTCGCGGCCGAACATGGAAACGGTGACGCGCACCCGGTTCTTTTCGACGTCCAGCTCCTCGACGATGCCGCTGAAGCTCGTCAGCGGGCCGTCCATGATGCGGACCGTGTCGCCGACCTTGTAGCCAACGACGATCTCGCGCTTTTCGACGCCGAGCTGAATGACCTCATCCTCCGTCAGGGGGGTGGGCTTGGTGCTGCCGGATGTGACAAACCCGGTGACGCCGCGGACGTTCTTGATGATATACCAGGCGTCATCCGTCATGACCATCTTCACCAGCACATAGCCGGGGAAGACCTTGCGGTCATAGGTCTTCGGACCCTTTTCCGTGACCTCGGTCACGGTTTCCATGGGGATGGAGACCTGCTGGATGATGTCCTGCAGCTGACGGGTCTCGACCGTTTTTTCAATGGTCGCCATAACGGTATTTTCATAACCGGAATAGGTATGCACAACATACCATTTTGCTGTTTCTGCCATACCGCTTGTCCTGACTTAGAACAGCTTGCGCAGCAGGCCGATCAGCTCGCCTGCGCCGAGATCGAACAGGCAGACGATGATACCGACGATCAGAACGGCGACGAGAACGACGACGGTGTTGTTCACCAGCTGCTTGCCGGAGGGCCAGACGACCTTCTTCAGCTCGCTCTTCATTTCGCGGAACCAGCGGGAAAGGCCTGTGCCCATGCGGACAAAGATATTCGGCTTCTTGTTGACTTCTGCCATTGCTTTCACCCTTTCCCTTACTTCGTCTCGGTATGAACCGTGTGCTTTCTGCAGAACCTGCAATACTTCTTCATTTCAAGACGGTCGGGGTCGTTCTTCTTGTTTTTCATCGTGTTGTAGTTTCTTTGCTTGCATTCGTTGCATCTGAGCGTGATCTTGACTCGCATTGTTCGGCACCTCCTTAAAATTTTGCCTCCCTGCATGACCTGCGGCTAGAAAAATTTAGGGGACGCCGAAACTACGCGGGCGCCGTCCGCAGGCAAAAAGGGCATAACAAAAAAGCCCTTTTTCACAGGTAGAGTTATTCTATCATACGAAACGTCGGGGGTCAATCCTTTTTTTCGGGAAATCCCGGATTTTTCCCCCGTTTTTTGGACAAAAATTGCCGGAGCGGCGCTTCTGCCGCTCCGGAAAGCCTTTCAGAGTGTTTCATCCTCCACGCGCGGCAGGTTCCAGCGGAAATGCGCCGAAAGCAGGCGGATGAGCAGGACGGTCGTCATACCGGCCAGCATGGCCACATACTGCGGCACGAGCCGCCACAGCACGGCGCACAGCACCGCACCCGCCAGCGAGGCGCAGGCGTAGACGTGCTTGACGAGAATATAGGGCGTGTTCCCGGCCAGCACATCGCGCATGACGCCGCCGCCGACGCCGGTCAGCAGGCCGACGAACACGAGAAGATAGGTGCTGCGGTCCGGCGAGAAGTCCATGGCGTTCCAGATGCCCATGACGGTGAATACGCCGAGGCCGACGGAGTCCATGAGCAGCAGGGAAACGTCGAACAGGCGGTGGTTGTGCATGAGGCTGTGGCGGATCCACGGGATGCACAGCAGAAGCGACACGCCGACGGCCACGAGCGTGCACGTCGGGTCGCGGAAGGCGAGGGGAGGCGTGATGCCGAGAATGACGTCGCGCAGGATGCCGCCGCCGACGGAGGTGATGACGCCGAGCACGATGACGCCGAGCAGATCCATATGCCGGCGTATGGCGGTCAGCGAGCCGGAGGCCGCAAAGGCCACCGTGCCGATGAGCTCGAGAAGAAATACGAATTTATCCATAGGTATAGCGAAAAGGTCCTTTTCAAATCATAAAAATGCTCCGCCGCGGGAAATGCCGCGGCGGAGCAGAAAATACGCTGGAATACGCTTCAGACTGCTGCGGGGACGGCCGTTCCATCCGGAACGCTGACACGGCGGATCTCCGCGCCGATCGCGGTGAGCTTGCCAATGAGGTTTTCGTAGCCGCGCTCAATGTATTCAATGTCCTCGATCGTTGTCGTGCGGTCGGCGGCAAGTCCGGCGATGACCATGGCAGCGCCCGCGCGCAGGTCGCAGGCGCGCACGGTGCAGCCGTGCAGCTTTTCCACGCCCGTGATGATGGCGACCTTCGTGTCGACCTTGATGGACGCGCCCATGCGGTTGAGCTCGGCGCAATAGCCGAAGCGCGTGTCATAGATGCTCTCCGTAATGACGCTCACGCCGGAGGCCAGAGACATGCACACGGCGATCTGCGGCTGCATGTCCGTCGGGAAGCCGGGATACGGCATCGTCTTGACATTGGCCCGGCGCATGACGCCCGTGCGCTGCACGCGGATGGCGTCGTCGTATTCGGCAATCTTCACGCCCATCTCACGCAGTTTGGCGGAGATGCAGTCCATATGTTTGGGGATGACGTTCTGGATGAGCACGTCGCCGCCCGTGGCCGCGACGGCCGCCATATAGGTGCCCGTCTCGATTTGGTCCGGAATGATGGAGTAGTTGCCGCCGTGCAGGCTGCGGACGCCGCGAATTTTGATGACGTCGGTACCCGCGCCGGAGACCTTCGCGCCCATGGCGTTCAGGAAGTTCGCCAGATCGACGATGTGCGGTTCCTTTGCGGCATTTTCGATAACGGTCGTGCCGTTCGCCAGAACCGCGCCGATCATGATGTTCATGGTCGCGCCGACGGAGACGACGTCGAGATTGACACGGCCGCCCGTCAGGCCGTCAGCCGGAGCGGCGGCGCAAACGAAGCCGTCCTTGAGGTCAACGGTGGCACCGATGGCCTCGAAGCCCTTGATGTGCTGGTCGATGGGGCGCGCGCCGAAGTTGCAGCCGCCGGGCAGCGCCACGCGGGCATGGCCGAAGCGGCCGAGCTGCGCGCCGATGAAATAGTAGGAGGCGCGGATGCGGCGCACCAGTGCGTCGGAGGCCTCGGAATCGCGCACATTCGTGCAGCAGAGCTCCAGCGTGTTCGGACTCAGGCGACGGATCTTTGCGCCCATGCTGTCCAGAATCTCCAGCAGGAGCCGGACATCGGAGATATCCGGCACATTTTCGATGCGGCAGGTGCCGTTCACGAGCAGCGCGGCCGGAAGGATCGCCACGGCAGCGTTTTTTGCGCCGCTGACGGTCACGACGCCGGACAGCGGATGGCCGCCCTGGATAATGTATTTATTCATGTCATACCCTCTCACGATCGGAGTATATGCAATATGTCGCAAAACAACAGCGCCAATTTCAGGCAGCCGACAATCCTTCCCACCGAGACGTTCAGTCATTCAGTTGGAAAGTTCTTTCGACGGTCTAGTATAGCATAGTTTGAACATTCTGTAAAGAGAAAACCGGAAATTGGGCGGAGAAAACGCCAATGAAGCCGTTAACGCAGACGGCGCAGGCCCTTTGGATACTGATTCTTTAGAATGCCGTCCGCGCCGCGCACCCAGCCGAGTGAAAGCCCGCCGGCCGTCAGCAGCGTCCAGCCGCGCTGCGTGCCGTGCAGCGTCTCGCCGCGCAGATAGGCGGCAATCTCCGGGCCGTCGGCCGGGAAATCCGCCGTCTGCGGGTAGGTGTGCAGCCAGAGCGCCAGCGCGTGGGCGGGGGAGAAGCGGTCACGGCGCAGTTCACCAAGCTCCAGACCGGCGCGCAGCACGCGCAGGCCGGAAAGAGCGGGCGTCTCCGCCGGGGCCAGATAGCACACGGAGCCGAAGCAGACGGGCACACCGTCCGGCATGGGCTGTGTGCAGCTGCGCAGGAAGTCTGCGGCGGCTGCCGGGAGCTGAGCGGGGCGTTCCGTGGGAACATCCTGCCGTGCGCCGTCCGCATGACTGCGCAGGACCGCGGCAAAGTGGCCCTCACCGCGCAGGCAATGCGGCCAGAGGCGGAAGGCATGCTCCAGACCGGGCGCGGGATCGCTGATCCAGTCCGGCCGCGCCGGAGAGAACCACGGAGCCTCGACCGGCTCGACGGAAAACGCCGGATGCGCGTGCAGAAAGGCGGAGATGACGCCCTCATTTTCCTCGGGCGAGAACGTGCAGGTGGAATAGACGAGCCGCCCGCCGGGGGCCAGCATTTCGGCTGCGGAGGCGAGAATCTCCTGCTGCCGCGCGGCGCACATGGCCACGGTCGCCTCGCTCCAGTCCGTCACGGCGGCCTCCTCCTTCCGGAACATGCCCTCGCCGGAGCAGGGAGCGTCGACAAGGATGCGGTCAAAATAGCCGGGGAAGCGCTGGGCCAGCTTTGCCGGATGCTCGCTGAGCACAAGGGCGTTCGGAATGCCGAGCCGCTCGATGTTTGAGGCGAGCACCTGCGCGCGGCGCGGATGGATCTCATTGCAAACGAGCAGGCCACGGCCCTGCATGGCGGCGGCCAGCTGCGTTGTCTTGCCGCCGGGTGCGGCGCAGAGGTCGAGCACCCGCTCACCGGGCTGCGCGTCCAGCAGGCGCGCCGGGGCCATGGCGCTCGGCTCCTGCAGATAGTATGCGCCTGCGTCGTGCCATGGGTGCAGGCCGGGGCGGCTGCCCTCGCAGACGTAATAGCCGTTCGGCTCCCACGGGACCTGCGCCTCGCAGAACGGGAGAGAAGCGCCATCCGGCAGGGGCTTGCGCGGATTCAGACGCAGCCCGGCGCTCCGCGGGCGCTCATAGGAGGCGAGAAATTCGGCGAATTCCGCTTCGCCGAGCAGGTGCAGCATTCGTTCCGGGAAGCCCTGCGGCAGCATGACAGACCAACTCCTTGCACGGTTTCAGATCGGGGGTATCATAGCATGGATCGGGCCAAAACGCAAGCGCCGGGAGGACCTGCGGCGGCCAGACAGAAAAATAAATCGAAATATCTCAAAAAAGTGGTTGACAAAACGGCGCGAACTCGCTATAATAACCATGCTTGTTTGAGACGCCGGTATAGCTCAGCCGGTAGAGCAGCTGATTTGTAATCAGCAGGTCGGGGGTTCGAATCCGTCTACCGGCTCCACAGTGTTTTCAAACGGACAAGTTCATATTTGGGGGAATTCCCGAGTGGCCAAAGGGGGCAGACTGTAAATCTGTTAGCAGTGCTTTCGGTGGTTCGAATCCACCTTCCCCCACCAAAGCGAAAATCCTGTCGACGATAGTCGGCAGGATTTTCGCTTTGTATGTGCGCCCGGTGAGCGCACGTTCTATAGGGTGAAAGTCCCGAGTCCGCCCGGTAGCGGGAAGGGCTAGCCAAAGGCAAGGGTGTCCATCGTGAGGTGGAATCTGAAGAAAGCCGGATTTTGGGAGTTGAAAGGTCTC
>NZ_DBFZUT010000069.1:0-23630 GCF_048519415.1 Faecousia sp.
TTATAATTTTGGTTAACGCGTTGCATGACAATGGGGATGCCGCCGCACGTCGGCGGGTGCTTTCCTCCCCTCGCCGGCCGGCAGCCGCTAATGCCAGCCGGCGCCGAGGCCCAGTGCCTCGGTTCCCGGGGAGATCAGCGCAGTTCTTTGACGTTGCCCTCTTCGTCGAAAATGACGTCCATCGGCTCGGAGACGACCGTCACATTGTCCAGTGCCTCGGCGTCCGGGGTCAGGGCTTCGGAAATATAGAATTCAGAGAGCGACAGGGTGTTCTTAAGCCAGACGATGCGCGGGCCCTTGGTCCAGTCGCAGTCCGTGGCAGTGCGCAGCGCAAACTGCATGGCGGTGCGGTCGCTCGGCATGATGACGGGCAGGCGCACGGCCAGCGGCTCTGCCGCGGTGATGCCGTTCGGATAGGTCTGTTCGAAATCGATCTTGCGGTACAGGCGCTGCGTCGTCACGTCGGCGCTGCCGAGGCCGCCAAAGTTGCCGTGGGACTTATCCGTCAGGTCAAACACGGCGATGCGCTGGAAGAACGGACGGCTGATGCCGAGGACCGGAGAACGGCCCGTGACGTTCGGATCCATGCCCGCGCCGCTGATGTCCTTGCCCGTCTCGTCGACGAACAGGATATCGGCCTGATCGAACGGGATCTTCGCCATGCGGCTCTTGGCATAGTCCAGCAGGGGCGGCTCCTCCTCGAGGATGCGCCCGGCCGGGATGGCCTCGATGCGGCAGGTCTGGTGATAGGCGTTCTCGATGAGGCCGATGGCAAACATGTTCGGCTTCTTCTCGATGATGGCGCCCGCGAATTCCTTGACATTGGCAGCCATGCTCTTGAAGCCGAGCTTGTGGCACTGATACGCGCCGTGCTGCTTGCCCATGCCGATGACGAGCATCTTGCAGATGCCGCTCTCGACCTCGCCGCGGAAGTCCGTGTGGGCCTTGATGCGGCCGACGGGGATGAGGAAGTCCGCCGCGTTGGCGTACTTGTCCAGATGGATCTCCAGGCCGCTCTTCGAATGCGCGATGACCTCGGTGTCCATGGTGGCGCGGATGGGAGCGCCCATGGCCTCCTCCGTCACGCCGTAGCCCTCGATGATGCCGCGCTGGCCCTCGGCCTTCGCACCGGCATGGCTGCCCATGGCGGGGATGATGAACGGATGCGCGCCGACGGACTTGACCTGATCGCAGATGGCGCGGATGACGCGGGCGATGTTCGCCACGTCACGGCTGCCTGCGGTGATGCAGACGCTGTCGCCGGGCTTGATGCGGTCGAGCGTGCCCTCGCGGCGCATAGCCTGCGCAACGGCGCCCTCGATGTCATCGATATGGCTGTGGTCCATCTCATGACGGACGCGGACAAATTTCGGGATCTGGTTATCAGCCAGCAGTTGATCAAAGATATTCATGCGTTATCCTCCGCCGTGCCCCGGAAACCGGGGCACGGACTTCATGCAGTCAATTACGCCTCTTCGGGGATGAGGTAATCCTTGATGTTGATACCCTTCTTGACGCAGTACTTCTCGATCTCGGCATACGTTGCGGGGTTGATGCCGACGCCGTGCGCCAGGACGTCCTTCTCGGCGTCCGCTTCCTTGTCGCCGTGGACATAGACGCGGCTCTGGCCCTCGGCCGGCTCTGCATCGCGCATGCTCTGCAGGTACTCGGACAGGCGGCGGTTCGTCTCTTCCTGATCGCCGAACAGGGAGTAGTCGATGGCGGCGAAGAAGTGGCAGCACTTCTCCTTATCCTTCGTCACGCGGACGCCCTTGCTGACGGCGCCGTGGGACATGACCGCGCACATGATGTCGACGAGCAGCGCCAGGCCATAGCCCTTGTGGCCGCCGAAGAGCATTCCTTCGCCGCCCATGGGCATGATGCCGCCGCGGGTCTTCTCGGTGTAAGCGGGGTTGGACTTGTTGTCGCGGATACGCAGGAAGACGTTCGGGTCGAGGCAGGTCGTGCCGGTCTCGTCAACGAGCATGCCG
Source organism: Faecousia sp. (assembly GCF_048519415.1). Classification (NCBI taxonomy): domain Bacteria; kingdom Bacillati; phylum Bacillota; class Clostridia; order Eubacteriales; family Oscillospiraceae; genus Faecousia; species Faecousia sp. Next base: position 1,992 of record NZ_DBFZUT010000069.1, read on the forward strand.
GGCTGCAGCTCATGGCCGATCTTGGCATAGACCTCCATCTTGCCGCAGGTCATGACGGACGTTGCGAAGTCCATGTGGAACGGATGCGGGTCGGCGGGGATGGTCACGGCGATGGGGTTCGTGCCGAACATCGGCTCGCGGGCGTAGGTCGGGACGACGAGCGCCTCGGCATTCGTCATGGACACGCCCATGAGGCCCTGCTTGGCAGCCATCATGGAATAGTAACCGGCAATACCGAAATGGTTGGAGTTACGGACGCTGACCATGCCGACGCCGTACTTTTTGGCTTTGTCGATGGCGAGCTGCATGCCCTGGATACTGGCAAGCTGGCCCATGCCGTCGTGCGCGTCGATGACAGCCATGCTCAGGCGGTCCTCTACGACCTCGGGCTTTGCATCGACCTTGATGCGGCCGATATCGATGCCGAACGGATAAAGGGTCAGGCGGTTGACGCCGTGGGACTCGACGCCAAAGCGGTCGGAGGTCAGGATGACGTCAGCGACCTTCTCACTGTCTTCCCGGCTGAAGCCGTAGCGGATGAACATTTCCACGGCCAGCTCATAGAGCTTTTTATAATTGTATCGGGTATAATGGCTCTTGTCCTGCATGATAAAACACTCCTTTTTGATCAGTAGTTACTTGCCCAGATAGGCAGTGCGGATCGACTCGCTGGCGAGCAGCTTCTTGCTCTCGCCCTCGTCAACGATGACGCCGTTTTCCAGAACGTAGCTGCGGTGCGAGATGCTCAGCGCCATGTAGGCGTTCTGCTCGACCAGCAGCACAGGGATATTGGCCTTTTCATTGACGCGGGAAATGATGTCGAACACCTCGTCGACGATGATGGGTGCGAGGCCGAGGGACGGCTCGTCCATCATCAGCAGCTTCGGGCTGAGCATCAGGCCGCGTGCGATGGCGACCATCTGCTGCTCGCCGCCGGAGAGGGTACCGGCCTTCTGCTTTTTGCGCTCATAGAGGCGGGGGAAGAGCTCATACATCTCGTTGAGCTTGTCCGCCTTTTCCTTCGCGCTCATGTGCAGGGTATAGGCACCCATTTCCATGTTTTCCAGCACGGTCATGCCCGGGAAGATCTCACGGCCCTCAGGGACATAGCTGATGCCGCGCTTGACGATATGGTGGGTCTTCCTGGCCTGGATCTCTTCATCCTGCCAGACGATCTTGCCGTTCTTGGCGGGGACGAGGCCCATGATGCTCTTCATGAGGGTCGTCTTGCCTGCGCCGTTCGCGCCGATGATGGAAATGATCTCGCCGGGATTGATCTCGACGTTGATGTCATACAGGGCCTGGATCTGGCCGTAGTATACATCGCAGTGCTCCATTTTAAAGAACATGGATCATTCTCCTTCCATACCGATCTTGTAACGGTCGCCAAGGTAAGCCCGGATGACTTCGGGGTCGTTCTGGATCTCGGTGGGCGTGCCCTCCGCGATCTTGGCGCCGTGGTTGATGACCGTGATGACGTGGCTGATGTTCATGATGATATCCATGTTGTGCTCGATGAGCAGGATATCCTTGCCGGACTCATAGACCTTCTTGATAATGGCCACGAATTCGGCGCGTTCGTTCGGGTTCAGGCCCGCAGCCGGCTCATCGAGGAGGATGAGGGTCGGATCGATCATCAGCGTGCGCGCCAGCTCCGTCATCTTCTGGCGGCCGTAAGGCAGGTTGCCGACAGTACGGTCGGCGTACTGCTCGATACCGATGAAGCGCATGATCTCCATCGCCTTCTCGCGCAGCTCCTCCTCCTCGCGCTTCGTTTTGAACGGGTCGACGAGGAAACGGGCGAAGTTCATCTTCGCATGGAGCTGGCCGCCGATCATGACGTTCTCCAGCGCGGTCATGGAGCGGAACAGCTTCAGGTTCTGATACGTTCTTCCCATGCCGGCCGCGGCGATCTTATGCATCTTCCAGCCGGTGATGTCTTTGTCGTTGAAATAGATCTTGCCGGAGGTCACCGGGAAGGAACCGTTGATCATATTGATCGAGGTCGACTTGCCGGAGCCGTTCGGGCCGATGAGCGCGTGGATCTGGCGCTCCTTGACCTCAAAGGAGAGGTCGTTGACTGCAACCAGGCCGCCGAAGCGCTTGGTCACATGCTCCAATCTCAGTACGGACATGGATCAGCCCTCCTTCTGCGTTTTCTTCCGGCCGGCGAAGAAGGCGGCAGCCTTTTTCTTGAGCTGGGAGAACAGGTGAGACAAGCCGAGCGGATACACCAGCAGGAGCAGCAGCGCGATGCCGTAGAACACGAGCTGATAGTAGTCGCCCATGAAGCGCAGCAGCTCGGGCAGGATCGTGACGAGGATGGCGCCGATGATCATGCCGGAGGTCGAGCCGATGCCGCCCAGCATCAGCATAACAACGAACTTCGTGCCGTTGTCGGTGGTGAAGGTCGTCGGAGCAACGTACTGCATGACCCAGGTGTAGAACACACCGGCCAGGCAGCCGAGGATCGTGGCGATGAGGAAGGCCATGAGCTTGAGCTTCGTCACGCTCAGGCCGACGGACTCGACTGCCTCGGGGTTATCGCGGACAGCCTTGAGCGCGCGGCCGTACTTGGACTTCGTCAGACGCACGGAGAAGATAATCAGCAGGATTGCAATGACCAGAATAAAGTAGTACAGCTGCGCCTGCGTCTTGAATTCGATGCCGAAAATGTTTGGCTCGGAGATGTCCTTCACGCCCATAGCGCCGCCGGTCAGCCACTGCATGCTGTTAGCCAGCGAGTAGACGATCTGTGCAACGGACATGGTAGTCAGGGACAGGAAGATGCCGCTGACGCGGAGGCTCGGGTAGCCGAGCATGAAGCCGACAAGAACGGCGACGACCAGAGCGGCCAGCAGGCCGACGAGGTTCGTCGAGCCGGTCGCCTGCGAGATCAGGGCCGACGTATAGGAGCCGAGGGCTACGAGGGCGATGGTGCCGAGGTTCGTCTGGCCCGCCAGACCCATGACCACGTTCAGGCCGAGAACGGCGACGAGGTTGATGAGCGTCTGGCTGAAAAGCTGGATGTAATAGTTCGTGGAGTAGATCATGGGCAGGACGACAGCCACAACCAGCATGATCACGGGCAGGATCAGGGAAGTTACCGAAATCTTTTTGCGTTTCATTTCCATTACCCCTTTCCCATCAGACTTTGTGGCGCATGAAGCCGCCCGGACGGATCAGCAGCACGACGATCAGGAACACGAAGGCAACGATGTCCTTGTAGACCGTGGGGATGAACAGGATGGCGAGGGACTCGACCACGCCGATGAGAAGACCGCCGAGGATCGTGCCGGGGATGTAGCCGAAGCCGCCGACGATACCGGCCGCCCAGCCCTTCAGGCCGATCATGTTGGACATGGTCAGGCTGATGGTGAACAGCGGGATGGTCAGGATGCCGATGATGCCGCAGACGACGCAGCTCAGGCCGGTCGTAATATTGATGCTGCGGTCGATGTCGATGCCCATGATGGCAGCAGCCGTCTTGTTCTGCGCAACGCAGCGCATGGCCTTGCCGGGCTTTGTGAGCTTCAGGAACATCTGAAGCGCAATGATCAGAAGGATGGCCACAACGATGATATATCCATACGCCTTGGCAAAGACGAAATCGCCGATTTTGATTACGCCGGTCAGGAAGCCGGGAATCGTGAAGGAGTAGGGACCGTAGATCAGACGCAGGGCCTCGGAAATGACCTTGGCGAAGATCTGGGTGCCCACAATGGAATACATGGTCAGCGGCATATTGCGCAGGGGGTTGAAGATGGTGGCGGAGATCAGACAGCCGAGCACGAACATCACGACGAGCGTGCAGAGGATGCTCAGCCAGATGGGCCAGCCGAGGCCGACAACGAAGGTTCCGCCGAAGACGAAGGCGGCAGTGGTGATCAGCATATTATGTGCAACGTTCAGCAGGCCGGAGGACTGCCAGACCAGCGTATATTCCACGCCGACCAGAGCGTACACGAAGCCGAGGGCAACACCTGTGATCAGCAGCTGCAGGATAGTTTCAAGCATTGCTTTCCTCCCTTTCTTGCTAATGTAAAGGCCGTCCAACCAGCATATCCAGTTGGACGGCCTTGCCAGAGACTACAAATTTATTTCGTTTCGATTACTCCGCGGAAACCGTGGTGTACATCACAGGGACATTGTCCTTGATCAGCGCGACAGTCGCGGAGTGGACCAGCAGGTTGTTCTCGTCGCAGGTCGCGTTGCCCTGGAGCATCGGGAAGTCCTTCGTCTCGGCGACGGCGTCACGGATAGCCTGACGGTCGGCGCTGCCCGCACGCTCGATGGCGTCGAACACAAGCTTGAAGGTGCTGTAGACGTCGGCGACGTAGAGCTCAGCCTTCTGGCCTTCGCCGTAGTCGCTGGCATACTTGTCGCAGAACGCGGTGACCTCGGGATCATCGGAGTTGCCGACGAAGTCGGTCACGGAGTACCAGCCCTCGACCCACTCCGGCTCGCAGAGGTCGCGGACCTGATCCATGGTGATGGCCGGAGAGGCAACGGTCGGGACCTGCAGGCCCAGCTCGTAAGCCTGACGGGCAGTCAGAACGTACTCAGCGTCGCTGGCCCAGACGACCATGCACTCAGCGCCCTTGCTCTTCAGATCAAGGATCTGACCGGTGACGTCGGTGTCGCCGATGTTGATGGCTTCGGGATAGACAGCCATGCCGGCATCCTTGCAGGCGGCTTCGATGACTTCCATAGCGCCGGTGCCGAACTCGTTGTTCGTGTACATGATACCGACGGACTTGACCTTGAACTCATCGATGATGAGCTTCGCGGCGCAGGAGGCCATCAGGTTGTCGTTTGCGCGGACGAGGAAGCAGTACTCGTTGTCCAGCTCAAGGAGCTTGGGGTTGGTGCCGAGGCCGAAGAAGGGGATCTTCGCATCCTTGTAAACGCCTTCAGCGGCGAGGATCATGCCGGAGTTCCACGGGCCGACGACTGCGGAGATCTTGTCGTTGCCGGCGAAGATGTTCGCGACGTTAACGGCCATGGCGTTGTCGGTGGCGTCGTCCTGGATGACGAGCTCGACCTTGCGGCCGCCGAGGAGGCCGCCGGCTGCGTTGACTTCGTCAACGGCCATCTGCGCAGCCTTCACCATGCGGTCGCCGTTGGCAGCGTCAGCGCCGGTGATCTTGGCACTCAGGCCGATGTAGATGGGCTCACCGGAGCCGGTATTGCTATCGCCGTTGCTGTCGGCGGTATTTTCGGTGTTGGTGGTATCATTGCCCTTTGTCTCGTCATTAGAACCGGCGCAGGCGACCAGGCCGGCGACCATTACGAGGACAAGCAGAAGCGCGATCAGCTTTTTCATTGGTTGTTCTCCTTATAATAATAATTCTCTGTCGACCGAGATGCGGGACCAGTGCGTGGGAAAGGGGGTGGTGCTCCGCCGTGGGAGGCGGAGCACCGGAGGAAGAATCGCTTTTGTGAGTAGGAATTACTTCATGTCGGCAAGGATCTTCTCGATCTTGCGCTTGTTGGCCTCGTCGAGCTCGCCGAGGGGCTTGCGGGGCAGGCCGACATAGTCAAGGCCCTGAGCCTGCAGCGTGTACTTGCAGATCTCCTGCCAGTGAGGCACGCCGTTGACCTTGTCATAGAAGAAGTAGTTGATGTACGGCTGGATGTTGTCCTGCGCAGCGCGGGCAGCCTTGACGTCGCCAGCGAAGCAGGCATCCTGCAGAGCGCGGCACTGCTTCGGCAGGACCGCCGGGAAGCCGGACAGCCAGCCATCGGCGCCGCAGAGCAGGCCTTCCATTGCGCAGTAGTCATGGCCATAGAAGACGGTCAGCTTGTCGCCGCAGGCGAACTTCAGCTCATGGACGCGGTTGGGATCGCCATGGGCAGCCTTGATGCACTGGATGGTGCCGTCGTCGACGAGGGACTTGACTTCCTCGGTGTTCAGCTCATAGCCGGCGAACCAGGGGTTGTTGTAGACCATGATGTCGATGTCCAGAGCAGCGCGGATGTCGCGGAAGTGCTGGAGAACAGCCTTCTTATGCGGGTTGAGATAGAAGGGCAGGATGACCATGACGCAGTCAGCACCGTGATCCTGAGCAAACTTGCTCATCTTGATGGTGTTGAGGGTGTCGTAACGGCCGGTGCCGCAGACCAGAGGAACCTGACCAGCGAGGAAGCTGGAGACATGAGCGATGATCTCGCGCTGCTCTTCCATGTTCATGGCGATGTTCTCACCGGTGGAGCCGCAGATGGAGATGGTCTGTGCGCCGTTGTCGAGCAGCCAAGTCAGATACTTTTCCATGCCGGTCTTGTTGTAGGTCTGATCGGCATTCCAGATCGTCATGCTGGCCGGGCAAAGGCCGTAAGCTTTCTTGTGATCTTTCATTGTGTTTTCCTCCTTGAAATGATCCTTTCGGATTTTGGAACAAAGTAATTATTTCCACCGGCTCATGCCGGACATGGACGGGTTCAGGCGAAGCGCATCACGACGTAGATGCCGAGTGCCGCAACGAGGCCGCCGATGATCGCGCCGCGCAGCCACGGCGTCGGACGCTCGATACGGCTGCGGATAAGGGTCGGCAGGCCGCCGCAGAGCACCAGCGCGGCCGCAAGGCCGAGGGAATTGAAATGCTCGCCGTCGTTGCCGAAGCGGAGGATGCAGTAGCCGCCGCCCGCTGCCAGAAGCAGGCCAAGCGCAAGCTGCGCCAGGATGAAAATGCGTTCCGGCACGTTTGCGATGCGTTCGTTCAGCTTCGTCATGTTCCGTGCTCCCTTCGCTCTTTCTGACTGGATTATACACCGCTCGACACCGGTATGTCAACAGATTGTATGACAACAAAATCAATTTCGTAGAAATGTTCAAGAAATCTCGCCAGATTTTGTGCACTTCGCCCATATATTGTCTGACAATACGACATCATGCCAACTCCGCACGGAGGCGTCTGCGTTTTCCTGCCCGCGCCGCCCTGTCGCCCGGAGCAGAAGGATCGCGCGCCGGAAGCGCGCATTTTCTCCGATTTGGCCGATAAAAAAATGCAGTCTCAGGAAAGAGAGACTGCATTTTTGGGGGGTATTGTTGAAGTATCGATGGCGTGTTGTAGGGTGCGGCGTCCCCGACGCACCGTGTACAGCCCGCAAATTTGGGGCCGCTCCCGATGCATGCTCCTGCCATTGTAGGGGAGCGGCCTGCCGCTCCCGGCGCGGTACTGACGGCCAGTGCAGGCTGCCGATAAGACAGTGAACGCCAAAGGTTTGTCATTGCGAGGCCCCAAAGGGGCCGTGGCGCCCTGAGCGCGCAGCGCGAGGAAGTGCCCTTGGGGTGCAATCTCGTGCAGGCAGTTACGTTTTCGCCGAAGGTTCCCCTGTGATCCAAACGGGTACTGCGAGATTCCCACGTCGCTTCGCTCCTCGGAATGACACATCAGGCAGTGTCGAGGTGCACCAGCGCCCTTGCGCGGTTGAATAGCCCTGTACAGGGCGCTCACAACCCGCAAGGGGCACGCCGCATCCGTAAGGCGGCAAAGCCGCCAACGGCTGCGCAGTGAGCGCCGCTACAGACGCAATCGGTCGGTACGTTTTATCGTTACCCTGTACGACCTGGAAGTGCCTCCCCGAGATTGCCACGGCCCCTGTGGGGCCTCTCCGGGAGCCAGCGGGGGTACAAAACCGCCGCAGAGGAGCTCTCCCCTGCGGCGGCAGTTATTCCGGAAAAATCAGATGCGGGCAACACCGGAAGCCTTTGCAGCCTCGGCGACGGCAGCGGCGACAGCCTTGCCGACACGCGGGTCAAACGCCTTCGGGATGATATAGTCGGCGCTCAGCTCCTCGTCGGAGATCAGGTTGGCCAGAGCCTTGGCGGCAGCCATCTTCATTTCCTCGTTGATGTCGCTGGCGCGAACGTCGAACGCACCGCGGAAGATGCCGGGGAACGCCAGAACGTTGTTGATCTGGTTCGGATAGTCGCTGCGGCCGGTGGAAACGACGGCAGCGCCGCCCGCCTTTGCCTCGTCCGGGAAAATCTCCGGCGTCGGGTTCGCGCAGGCAAAGATGATCGCCTTCTCGTTCATGGTCTGGACCATTTCCTTCGTGACCATGCCAGGAGCGGAAACGCCGATGAACACGTCGGCGCCCTTGAGCTGCTCGGACAGTGGGCCGGCCTTCTTTTCCAGGTTTGTGACCTGGGCCATTTCTTCCTTGATCCAGTTCAGGCCGTCGCGGCCGGCATAGATCGCGCCCTTGCGGTCGCACATGGTGATGTTCTTGTAGCCAGCAGACAGCAGCAGCTTCACAATGGAGATGGCAGCAGCGCCTGCGCCGGAGGTGACGACCTTGACGTCCTCCTTCTTCTTGCCGACGACCTTCAGCGCGTTCGTCAGGCCGGCGAGGGTGATGACGGCGGTGCCGTGCTGATCGTCATGGAAGATGGGGATGTCGCACTTTTCCTTCAGCTTGCGCTCGATCTCAAAGCAGCGCGGCGCGGAGATGTCCTCGAGGTTGATGCCGCCGAAGCTGCCGGAGATGTTGTAAACGGTCTCGACGAACTCGTCGACGTTCTTCGTCTTCACGCACAGAGGGAAGGCGTCAACGCCGCCGAACGCCTTGAACAGGACGCACTTGCCCTCCATGACGGGCATACCGGCCTCCGGGCCGATGTCGCCCAGGCCGAGGACGGCGGTGCCGTCGGTGATGACGGCGCACAGGTTGTGGCGGCGGGTCAGCTCATAGGACTTGTTGATGTCCTTCTGGATCTCCAGACAGGGCTGTGCAACGCCGGGGGTGTAGGCCAGGCTGAGGTCGTCCTTCGTCGAGACCGGCACGGTAGCGACGACTTCGATCTTGCCCTTCCACTGCTCGTGGAGCTTCAGAGACTCTTTTGCGTAATCCATGATAAACTTCTCCTTTTCTTTTTGATCAGTCTATTAAATTTCATGCAAGTTATATTGCTTTGCCACATCATTATCGTTGTTCCAGTCCAGGAACCTCTGATTCAATATCGGCATACCGGCAAGAGAGGTGCCTACAAAAACACGCTCTGCGCAAGCGCGACCATAATGGGCAGCGTCAGGACCGACAGCAGCGTGCTGATGGACACGAGGTTGGCCGCCGTCTCGCTGTCCTGCCGGAACAGGGTCGAGAACATCGTCGTGGCGGCAGCGACGGGGGCCGCGATATCCACGATGCAGGCCGCCAGCAGCATGCCGTCCAGCCGGAAGGCCTTCTGCAGCAGGAACATCAGCCCGATGCTGCACAGCGGGATGACGGCAAGACGCAGGGCGATGGTGATGTAGTAATTCGCGTGCTTCCAGATGGTGCGCAAGTCGGCCTTCGAGAGATAGTAGCCGCTGATGACCATGGGAACGGGCACGTTCAGGGCGCTGAAATAGTGGATGGGCTGCAGGATGATCGTTGGCAGCTCGATGGAGCACACAAAGATCACGATGCCGGTCAGCACGGCAAGGATGCCGGGGTTCAGCAGCAGCTTTTTGAACGAGATCTGCCTGCGGTCGCCGCTCATGAACACGAGGCCGAAGGACCACGCCACGAGGTTATACACGCCGACCCACGTTGCCCCGTAGAACACGCCGTCCGCGCCGAACAGGACCTGCTGCAGCGGCAGGCCCATGTAGCCGCAATTGGCAAACACGGTGCCGTAGCGCAGAACGCGGCGGGTCGGCTCCTTACCGCCGCGGATGCAGACATAGGCAAACGCGGCATACAGCGCGTGCGCTGCAAAAGCCAGCAGGGCAACGATGCCCATGGCGCGCAGCATGGCGCTGTCAAACTGGCGGCAGAACGACTCGACGATGGCGCAGGGACCGACGATCTTCAGCGCAAAGGCCGAAAGGTGGGAAATGCTCTGGTCGTTGAAAATGCGGATCTTTCCGCACAGGAATCCGACAGCCAGCAGGACAACAAGGATGAGGACCTGCTCGCCAGTCGACAGGATATTGCCCAGCATAGAATCCCTTCTCTCTGCAAGATGGTCTCATCATAGCAGAGAATTTGGATGATGTCAACGGTGAAATTGTATGTCAACTGATTGTATGACAACAAAATCATTGACAACCCGCGGAATTTCTGATAGGATGTTTTTGTGGGAACTGACAAAATTTTGTCTGATGTCTCCCCTGCTTCTCAGAACTGCGCGTCCATTCCGGCGTTGCGCGCCGCCTCGCGGGTGTCGTTCTTCGAGATGCGCATATGCTGCCGCATCTCCAGATCGGCCGCCTCGGCATCATGCTGGGCCAACGCCTCCATGATGCGGCGGTGCGGCTCGACCACGTTCGAGCAGTTCTTCAGAATGGCAAACGAATTCAGCCGGTAGGTGTGCAGGGCGGGAATGAATTGCTTGTACAGCGAGACGAGGAACGGGTTGTTCGTGCTTTCGCAGATCTTCTCGTGGAACTTCTCGTCGAGCTGGGCCATGAGGTTCGCGTTGGCATCCTCCGGCGGCAGCGCCGCAGCATGCGCCGTCTGGTCGACGATCTGCCGCAGCTCCCCGAGCGCTTCCTCCGTAATATGCCGTGCGGCCTCCCGGGCCACGAGCGGCTCAAGTGCCTCGCGCACCATGTAAATATCGCGCAGGGCAAAGATATTGCCCTCAAACCAGCGCTCGGCCTCCTCGCTGCTGGGCTGGCACGCCTTGATGAACGCGCCCTTGCCGTGGACGATCGTTACATAGCCCATCGTCTGCAGCACGCGCAGCGCCTCGCGGATGGACGAACGGCCGACGCCGAGCTGCTTGCCCAGTTCATTTTCCGTGGGCAGCTTTTCGCCGGGATTTCTGCCCGGCTCCTGAATGTAGCTTCGGATGCTTTCGATCACCTTGTCGGTGGTTGACATCTTGTCGATGGGGATCATCATATTCGCCCGCTCCTCTCTCGTTTGCCAGCTCTCGCAGTTAACTGCACATTACTTGACATTTTGCATTGCATAATAATCTATGTACTTCTGTAATCATATTAACGCATCAATTCAGAAATGTCAAGCGAATTTAATTCAAAATATGCGGCTCCGCCTCCCGGCAGGACCTGCAAAAGCTTCAGGAGGGCTCCAGATCATGACAAATCAGACCGGCTATATCGTCTACGCGACGGACAGCGTCGGCACCGCACTCGGCGAGATCGAGCCGGGCGCGATCCGCCTGCTCGGGGAGCCCGGCGACGGGCACGTCACGGCCGCCGGGCACATCCCCTTCGGCCACAAATTCGCTCTGCGGGCCCTGCGGGCGGGCGATCCCGTGATCAAATACGGCGCGCGCATCGGCACGGCCACGCAGGATATCGTTCCCGGCGAGCATGTGCATCTGCATAACATGCGCAGCGACTTTGACGAGCGCGCCTCAACGCTGGACGCCGAGACGGCCCTGCCGGAGGACGTCGTCTATGAACTGTACTGAGGAGGAAAACGCCATGGAAGCAAAACCGATCTGCCAGGCTTGGCTCCGTCCGGACGGCGGCAAGGGCATCCGCAACAAGGTCCTCGTGCTCTACACCGTGGAGTGCAGCAAGCACGTCGCAGAGTCCATTGCGGCGCATTTTCAGGCGCAGCACAGGGACGTCGATGTCACCGGCTCGCTCGCGTGTCTGGACAATCAGGCCGTCGTGCAGCGCATGCTGGCCTACTGCATCCATCCGAACGTCGGCGCCGTGCTCATCGTCGGCCACGGCTGCGAATATATCGAGCCGGACCGCATCCGCGACTTCGCGCGGGCCCACGGCCGCCCGGCAGAGGCGTTTTACCTGCAGAAGGTCGGCGGCACGGAGGCGGGCATCGCGCTCGGCTGCAGGCTCGTCGGCGAGATGCTGGAGAAGCTCGAGGCAGGCCCCCGTGCGCCGATGTATGCGCATGAGCTGATCATCGGCGCAAAGTGCGGCGGCTCGGACTTCACGTCCGGCATCGCCGGGAACGCCGTCATCGGCAAATTCTTTGAAAATCTGACCGCCGCGGGCGGCACGGCCATGATGGAGGAGATCGCCGAGGCCGTCGGCCTGCGCGACCATCTGGTCTCCCGCGCCGTGAACGAGGACGTCGCCCGCGATGTCGGCCTGACCTATGACAAGACCATGGAGTTCTGCCGCAGGCTCGGCCGCTACTCCATCTCGCCGGGCAACTTTGTCGGCGGTCTGACGACGATCGAGGAAAAGAGCATGGGCGCCGTCGTGAAAATGGGCGGCTGTAAGATCGAGGGCGTTCTGAAGATCGCGCAGCGGCCGAAGCACCCCGGCTTCTGGCTGCTGGACGTCATCCCGGACGACAAGCCCGAGCCCGCCTTCTTCTTCGGCGGCGACGCGACCGGCCTTCTGGACCAGATCGCCTGCGGCTGCCACCTCGTTCTGTTCAATACGGGCCGCGGCCACGTCGGCGGCACGCCCGTCGCGCCCATCCTGAAGCTGACCGGCAATCAGGAGACGTTCGACATGCTCAGCCACGACATCGACTTCTGCGCGGGCAGCGTCCTGACCGGTGCGGAGACGAAGGCCGAGGCCGCCGAGCGCCTGTGGGGTCTCATCCGGCGCATCTGCAATGGCGAACAGGTCCACGCCGAGCGCGTCGGCCACCGCCAGGGCACCCTGTTCTTCAACTATCAGGACCCCCGCCGCGTCGTCCCATGCCGGTATTGATCAGGCTCTCTCCCAGCCGGTAAAGTAGCCGTCCGCGCCGAAGACCGGGCGCAGCGCCACGCCGTCTGTGCGGAGCCACGGCATCGCAGCCGTGTCCGCCAACAGGCGCTCCGTCACATAGAACGTCTGCACATGGTTCGTGTCGCGGATCCACATGGCGCGGTAGCCGCTTCCGGCATTTGCACCCGTGATGGTATGCAGGGCAAAGCGGATGGCAAGGTCATCGTTCTCCATGACGATCGGAATGCGGAAGCCGTTGATATCGCGTGAGGTCAGGGAGTTGGGATAGGTCTGCTCCATATCGATCTTGTCGAACAGGCGGCGCGTCGTCACGTCGGCATTGCCCATGCCCGTGGCATTGTGGTGCGCCTCGTCCGTCAGATCGCGCGCAACGATGCGCTCGGCAAACGGCCGCGAAATGCCGTTCTGCGCGGAGCGGCCGGTGACGTTCGGATCCATGCCTGCGCCGCTGATATTCTTGCCGATCCAGTCGACGATCAGAAGATCGAGTTTTTCATACGGAATTCCGAAGAGCTGCGCCGCCGCATCCGGCAGCAACTCTTTTTCCGTCTCCAGAATTTTGTCCGGAGCGACGGCGACGACGCGATACGTCTCGTGATAGCCGTTTTCCATGGAGGCCATACCGCAGAGGATATTCGTGTTGGCGATGATCTCCAGACCAATCTCCACAATGTTCTGCGACATGCTCGGGAAGCCCTCGGCATGGCAGATGTCCGCGCCGAACTGCTTGCCCATGCCGATGACGATCATCTTGAGGATGCCGCTCTGGATGGGGCCGCGGATGTCCGTGTGGGGCTTGATGCGGCCGATGGGAATGATCCAGTCCGCCTCCGCCGCATAGCGGTCGATCCGCGCCGGGAAGCCGTGCGGCTTCGTAACGCCGACCTGCACCGTCTCCATGCTCGAGCGGATGGGAGCGCCGGTATATTCCTCGGTAATGCCGAAATCGGCGAGGATCTTCTTCTGTCCCTCGGCCTGCGCGCCTGCGTGGCTGCCCATAGCCGGGATGATGAACGGCTCTGCGCCGTGCTCGCGCACGACCTCACAGACCGTGCGGACAATGAGCGCGATGTTTGCGATCTCGCGCGAGCCTGCCGCGATGCAGACGCTCTGGCCGGGCTTCAGCTGCTCCAGTGTGCCGCTCTCCTGCATCACGCGCCGCGTCTCTGCCGCAACGTCCTCGAGCTTCGGCGCGGAGCGCGTGTTCTCGACGCGGTAGAAATTCGGCACATGATCGTGCTGGAGCAGGGCTTCAAAAATGCTCATGCCTGCGGGCCTGCCTTTTCGATCAGGTATTCCGCGGGATCGATGCCGAGGTCCTGGCAGATCTTGACGATCTCGTCATAGGTCTTGTCATTGACCTTCACACCCTCCTCCGCCACGCGCGCCATGTGGGCATAGGCCTTGTCGCCGTGCGTGTAGATGCGGGTCTGGCCGTCGGCCAGCGCAGAATTGCGGATGTCCTCGAGGTACTGGCTGAAGCGCTTTTCCATCTGCTCCTTGTCGCCGAAGATGGAATAATCGACGGCCATGAAGAAATGGCAGACCTTGTCGACATTCGGCACAACGCGGACCTCGTTGCTTGTGCGGCCGCCGGACAGGATGCCGCAGAACAGCTCGACGAGCAGGCTCAGGCCGTAGCCCTTGTGGCCACTGTTCGTCTCGCCTTCGCCGCCGACGGGGAAAATGCCGCCGAGGGACTTCGTAGCGCGGATGCGCAGGAAATCGTTCGGATCATAGCTGGGAGAGCCGTCCGAATTCATGAGCCAGTCGCCGGGCAGAGTCTTGCCCGCCTTGGCGTAGACCTCCATCTTTCCGGCAGGTACCACACTCGTGGCCATGTCGAGATGGAACGGATGCGGCGTGCCGGGCATGGAGACGGCGATGGGGTTCGTGCCCATCATCGGCTGCTTGCCGAACGTCGGCACGACGAGGGCCTCGGTGTTCGTCATGGAGATGCCCAGCAGGCCCTGATCGGCAGCCATCTTGGCATAATAACCGGCGATGCCGTAGTGGTTGGAGTCGCGGACGACAACAATGCCGACGCCGGCCTTCTTCGCCTTGTCAATGGCCATCTGCATGGCAGCGACAGAGACGGGCTGGCCGATGGCATCATGCGCGTCGATAACGGCGGAGACGGGCGTTTCGCGGACGATCTCACTCTTCGCGCCGCGCTTGATGCGGCCGATCTCCAGAGAATGCGTATAAAGCTTCATGCGCTGCACGCCGTGGGACTCGATGCCCATGCGGTCAGATGCCAGCAGCACGTTGGCAATGTCCTCACAGTCGGAGCGGCTGTAGCCATTGCGGGTAAAAACTTCCACGGTCAGGTCCCAGAGACGCTGATCATCAAAATAACGGTATCCCATAGTTAATTCCTCCTGTATTTAGCCGCCGAGATAGGTCTCGCGGATCACGTCGCTCTGAATCAGTTCACTGCTCTTGCCCGAGTGGGCGATGCGGCCGTTTTCCAGCACATAGCAGCGATTGGAGATTGAAAGCGCCATGTAGGCGTTCTGCTCAACAAGGATGACGGGCAGCTTTTTCACCGTGTTGATATTATGGATGACGTCAAACACATCGTCGACGATGACGGGGGCCAGGCCAAGGGACGGCTCGTCAAGCATGACCATGGACGGGTCACTCATCAGGCCGCGCGCAATGGCCAGCATCTGCTGCTCGCCGCCGGACATGGAACCGGCCTTCTGCTTTAGGCGCTCCTTCAGTCGCGGGAACATGGTGTACATCTCCTCGAGCTTCTCGTTCATCTGCGCAGCCGTGTAGGAGCGGCAGTATGCGCCCATCTCCAGATTTTCCAAAACGGTCATGTTCGGGAAGACCTCGCGGCCCTCTGGAACATAGGCAATGCCCGCCTTGCAGATCTTGTGCGCATGCATGCGGTTGAGCTTTTTCCCGTCGAACGTCACCTCGCCACGGCCCATGTGGACCAGGCCCATGATGGTCTTCATCATCGTGGACTTGCCCGCGCCGTTTGCGCCGATGACGGAGACGATCTCGCCGGGGTAGACATCGACGTTGATGTCATAGAGCACCTGCACCTTATCATAGTAGGAGCAGACGTTTTTCAGGCTTAAAATCGGTTCCATACTCATTCCTCCGTGCGGAAGCGGTCGCCCAGATAGGCCTTGATGACCTGCGGGTCATGCTGGATCTCCTCCGGTGTGCCCTCGGCGATCTTGCAGCCGAAGCTCAGCACCGTGATGCGATGGCTCAGGTTCATGACGACGTCCATGTTGTGCTCGATGAGGAACAGATCGACGCCGCTGTCATAGACCTTGCGCAGGATATCCACAAACTCGCGGCGCTCACTCGGGTTCAGGCCCGCAGCGGGCTCGTCGAGCAGGATGAGCTGCGGCGTCGTCATCAGCGCGCGGCCAAGCTCGCAGACCTTCTGGCGGCCATAGGCCAGATTGTCGACGGTCTCGTTGCGCAGATGATACATGCCGATGGAGTCGAGCACCTCGCACGCCTTCTCGCGCAGGACGCGTTCCTCGCGGTGGCTGCCGCGCAGGTCGACGATGAAGCGGAGCATGT
Organism: Faecousia sp.; assembly: GCF_048519415.1. Classification (NCBI taxonomy): domain Bacteria; kingdom Bacillati; phylum Bacillota; class Clostridia; order Eubacteriales; family Oscillospiraceae; genus Faecousia; species Faecousia sp. Next base: position 18,164 of record NZ_DBFZUT010000069.1, read on the forward strand.
TGTGGGAAACATTCTTCTGGCCGCCCATCATCACGTTCTCCAGCACCGTCATGGAGGAAAACAGTTTGATATTCTGGAACGTTCGGCCGACGCCCGCCTTAACGGTCTCAAAGGTCGGCTTGCCGGTCAACAGCGTATCGCGGAACCAGATCTGGCCGGACGTAGGCGGAATGACAGAGTTGATGAGGTTCAGCGTCGTGGTCTTGCCGGAGCCGTTCGGGCCGATGAGGGCATGGATCTCGCGCTCCTGCACGTCAATGGAGAGGTCATTGACCGCAACAAGGCCCTCGAAGCGCTTGACGAGATGCTCAATTCTTAATGTGGTCGCCATCCGCCGTACCTCCCTTCTCCATAGCCGGTGCGCCGGCCCTGCGGGCGCGCAGCCTGTTCCATTTTTCGCGGATCGGAGCCGCCAGCGAGACGATGCCCTTCGGCAGGAAGAGCGCGCACAGCAGAACGGCCGTGTAATAGACGAAATAATAGTACTTGCCGAGGAAACGGAGCAGCTCCGGCAGCAGCGTGATGATCACGGCGCCGATGACATTGCCGAACACCGAGCCGATGCCGCCGACCATGAGCATGATGACAAAGTTCGTGGACAGGTCCACCGTAAAGGACTCGGGGTTGATGTAGCCGATGAGGTGGGCATAGAGCGCGCCCGCGAAGCTGCCGAGCATGGCGGCCAGCGTGAACGCACGGATTTTTACCTTGGCGACGTCGATGCCGCAGGACTCCACGGCGTCAATGTTGTCGCGCACGGCCTTGAACTCGCGGCCCCACTTGGAATTGACGATGCGCCAGGCGAACCATACCACAAGAATGGCCACGATGAGGACCATGTAGTAATACGGGATCGTCCCCTCCACGCGGTAGCCGAAGAAGTTATAGCGCTCGATGCCGCGCAGGCCCTGTGCGCCGTTCGTCACGCCCTTCATGTTGTTCAGGAGCATGCGGATGATCTCCGTGAAGGCGATGGTCGTCAGGGAGAGGTACACGCCGCGCAGGCGCAGGCTGGGATAGCCGAGCGCCTTGCCGATGAGCCAGCCGACGCACAGCGCCGCCACAAGGCCGAGCCACGGAGAAACGCCGAGCTTCACATTCAGCAGGCCGGAAACGTAGGCGCCCATGGCGAACATACCGGCCGTGCCGAGGTTCATCTGGCCGGTCAGGCCGGTGATGAAGTTCAGGCCGCAGACCGCGATCAGATAGATCAGGATCTGACAGGCGATGGTCATATAGTATTCATTCCGGATCATCTGCGGCAGCAGGGCTGCGATCACGGCAGCGATCAGCAGCGGCAGCAGCCGGAAGATCAGCTTTTGTTCCTTTTTCATGCGGCAGCCCCCTTACTTATTTTTCTTCCCGAGGAGGCCCTGCGGACGGAACAGCAGGAACGCAACCAGAAGAACAAAGGCCACAACATCCTTATAGACCGACGGCAGGATCATGGAGGCGATATTCTCGACGATGCCGAGCACAAGGCCGCCCGCGATACAGCCGGGCATGTAGCCGAAGCCGCCCAGGACGCCCGCTGCAAAGCCCTTCAGGCCGATCATATTGGACATGGTGGAGCTGACATTGTACAGCGGCACAACCAGGATGCCGATGCAGCAGCAGATCACGGTACTGATGGCGATGGTGATCGCCATATTGCGGTTGACGTCGATGCCGACGATCGAGGCCGCCGTGCGGTTCTGCGCCACGCAGCGCATGGCCTTGCCGGGCTTGGTCTTCTGCAGGTAGAACTGCAGCAGTGCAACGATGACGATCGCGGCGATGATGAGAAACAGGTTGGATTTTGAGATAACGGCATTGCCGATCTGGTAGGTGCCGGACATGAAGTCCGGGATCGTAAAGGCGTTGCCGCCCCAGATCAGGCAGGCGCCCTCCATGATGACCTTGCCGAACATGATCGTGGCCATAATGGTGAAGATCATGGACTTCTGCTTGCGCAGGGGGATGAAGATCAGATAGGCCACCAGAATGCCGAACACCGCCATCAGCAGCAGCGAGGCGATCGCACTGACCATGGAATTCCAGCCGAGGCCCAGCACGAACATGCCCGCATAGATGTAGGCGCCCAGCGAGACCATTTTGTCATGGCTGAAGTTCAGAACGCCGGAGGCGTTGTAGATCAGCGTGTACTCGATGCCGATCAGCGCATAAACAAAGCCCATGGCGATGCCGCTGATCACAAGCTGGATGATCGTCCAAATCATAAACAAGTCTCCTATGAGAGTCTCCGAGCCGGTCCGGTGCGCCGAATTGCCGCCGGGACCGGCTCGAAAGGTTCCTTATGATAGGGGACAGAGCGTATTGGCGCTCTGTCCCGGATACGCGTGGGAGATGGGGCTTAATCCATGGTGACCTGATCCTGATAGGACGGCACCAGGTTCTTCATCACGCCGATGATGGCGGTGTGGGCAAGCTCACGCTTGTCGTTGGCCGTGTATACACCGTAGAGCGTGTCGAGGTTGATGGTCTTCAGGGCCTCGCAGAGGTCAGCAGACTCCAGAGAGGTCGCGCGCTTGGCAGCGTCGGCAAAGGCATAAACGCCGTTGTAGTACGTTGCGGCATAGATCTCCGGCGTGGAGCCGTACTTCTCGTCATAGTTCTTCGAGAAGGTCTGAACGAGCTCAGAGGGGTTCTCGGCGATGAAGTCGGTCACATAGTTCCAGCCCTCGATCCACTCGGCGTTGCACAGGGAGTAGACCTGCGGGGTCGCGATGGTCGTGGAGCTGATGACGGGCATGTTCAGGCCCTGCTCATAGAACTGGCGGGCAGCCAGGGCGCACTCGTCGTCATGGGCCCACATGATGACCACGTCGCAGTTCTCTTCCTTGACCTTGAGGATCTGCGTGCTGAGGTCCTTATCACCGGCGTTGTGGCCGGCTTCGTAGTATTCCACACCGTTGGCATCGCACCACTTCGTGATGGTGTGCATCGCGCCGGAGCCGTAGTCATCGCTGCAGTAGAAGATACCGATCTTCTTGGCGCCGTAGTTGGAGACGGCATAGGACGCCGCGACCTCCGCCATGATGGTGTCGGAGCAGCGCAGACGGTGGAAATAGGGATTGTCGATGTTGTCAGTCAGAGCGGCGCTCGTTGCACCGATGAGGAGGGGGATCTTGCCGGTCTGGACGTTCTGGTCCATGGCCAGTGCGAGGGAGCTGAGCATCGGGCCGACGATAGCGACGACCTTCTGGCTCTGGAGCTTGTTATAGGCGTTGATGGCCGTGTCGGCCTTGCCGCCGTCATCCTCGATGACGAGCTCGATCTGCTTGCCGTTGATGCCGCCAGCAGCATTGATTTCTTCCACGGCCATCTTGGCGCCCTGCTGGGCATAGCCGCCGTTCGTCTGGGAGTTGCCCGTCAGGGAGCAGAGGATGCCAAGCTTGATGGTATCGTCACTGCCGCCCTTGCCGCAGGCGGTGAAAGCAAATACCAGCGAGAGTACGAGGACCAGCGCGATCAGTTTTGAAAACTTCTTCATTTCATGACGCTCCTTTTATTCTCTTGATAGTGGGGTCTGGGATCATTGCCTGCAAGGGGTATCCCCCGCGCCGGAGAAGCGGGGTCCGATCCTCCGGCGCGGGGTGTGAGAAAGGTGATGACTTACTTGATGAGGTTGGTCGCCTTGATGGTGACGTCCATGTCGGCCAGCAGAGCGTCAACCTTCTTCTTCTCCTCGGGCAGCAGGTCGCCCAGCGGCAGACGGGGCAGGCCGGCGTCAAAGCCGAAGCACTTGAGGACATACTTGAAGACCTCGTGCCAGTGCGGATCGTTGTTGCTGTAGGTGATGAAGTAGTCGATGAAGTCCTGCATCTTATCCCACAGCTTGCGGGCGGCCGGAGCATCCTGCTGCACGGTGCAGAGGTTGAACAGGTCGACGCAGAACTTCGGGAAGATGCCGGGCAGGCCGGACAGCCAGCCGTCAGCGCCAGCGAAGAAGGCGGGCAGCGGCTCGTAGTCATGGCCATAGAGGGCGGTGATGCCGTCCGGGCAGTAGTGCTTCATGCCCTGGATGTAGCTGGCGCGGCCGTCAGCCAGCTTCACGCCGTTGATGATGCCCTGCTCTGCCAGCTCCTTCAGCTCGATCGGCTCGAACTGATAGCCGCAGAAACGGGGGTTGTTGTAAAGGATGATGTCGAAATCATCGCCGACAGCCTCGCGGAGCTTCTTGAAGTGGTTTACGACGGCTCTCTTGTGCGGGATGAGGTAATACGGCATGATGACCAGCGCGCCCTCGGCGCCGCACTTCTGTGCGAACTTCGTCATCTCGATGGTCTGCGCGGTGCCATACTTGCCGGTGCCGGGATAAACGGGGACCTGATGGTCGACGAACTTCACGAGGCACTCGATGATCTTCTTCTGCTCATCGTCGCTCATGGAGATGTTCTCACCGGTGGAGCCGGTCACGGAGAGGCTGTGTGCGCCGCAGTCCAAAACCCACTGGATATAGCGCTCGGTCTCTTTCTGGTTGAAGCTCTCGTCAGCATTCCAGAAAGTCATCACGGCAGGCATAACGCCGGAACCCTTGGTCTTACGCATGGTGCTCATATTTCTTCCTCCTGATAGACTTGTCGTCTTTTCTGAATTGGTTTTCATCTATCATCAGCGAGGCCTGCCGTGCACAAAACAGGTCTACGTTGACTGCTCATTTTCGCGGATATTGCGGATGATCTGCTCCTCCACATACCGCACATGGGTGGTGATGGAACTGACGAGGGCATCGCGGTCGAGGCGGCGGAGGGCGTCGCAGATCATCCTGTGGTGATCGACGGCCTCCTGCGAAACGACTGCCACGCCCTTGAGGTTCAGGTAATTCAGCGTGACGCAGTTATTCTGCACGCGGCTGTACAGCTCCGTCATGTAGGAATTGCGCGCGCAGGCGACGATCATGCGGTGCAGCTTCATATCCGCCATACTGGAGCGGTAGCTGTCGCCGCTCTCCTGGGAACGGCTGCACTCCTCCTCACACTCGGCGATACGGTAATCCATGGCGGGCTCGCCGATGTCGCAGATGAGGTTTGCAGCGCCGACCTCAAAGAACAGGCGCATCTCCATCATATCCCGCACACGCCGTTCGTCCGCGGCGGGGAAAAAGAACTTACCGGTCGGGGAGGTCTCCACAATGCCGTCCGTGGCCAGGCGCTTGAGGGCCTGGATGACCGGCGTGCGGCTGATCTCATACTGTACGCAAAGACGTTCGATCTGTACCTGCTCGCCGGAATGGAACTTTCCTTCAAAAATGCTGGAGAGGATTTGTTCGTAAACGGCCTCGTCCAAATTGCGCTTCAGGCGAAATGTGTTCATATCATACTTCCTCCAGTTTTATCATCACGAGCGATCTGCTGTTTATGCTGTATAGAAGTATTGTAGCCGCCATTCAATCTCCCGTCAATATTAAATTCATTTTTGCGCTTTCTACAAATCGGTGGTTCGTTTTTCTAGCTTCATTATACAC
>NZ_DBFZUT010000070.1:0-45854 GCF_048519415.1 Faecousia sp.
TTTTTATCGACAGCCGTTTGTGACCTGCTCCGGGCGGGTAGAATCTCTCCAGATACCGGACAATGTCCGGCTAAGGGAGGGAGCGCAATGGTCAAGGGAACGACGCGGCAGGTCCTCGTGGTGCGGCCGCAGGAGTCCGACCTGTTTGAGCAGGCCATTTTTCTGCTGCGCGAGGAGGCGCTCGAGCAGCACGGTGTGACGGAGCAGGCCCTGCTGGAGGAGGCGCGCCGCCTTGCTGCCGCACCGCCATCCGCACGCCCGCACCGCCGCATCCCGGCTCTCCTGTACGCCGCGATGGGCGCGGCATCTGTGGGGCTGGCGTGGCTCTCCTGTGTGCTGTTTTTTTAAGGCAGCACCACATCATTCGGCGAGAGCATTCGGCTAGAGATTTTTTGTCGAGACAAGGCTTGAAAAGTGCAGATGTACTTTGTGTACCCGCAAGGGGCATGCCGCATCCGTAAGGCGGCAAAGCCGCCAACGGCTGCGCAATACCTCAAACTTTTCAAGCCGATGGATCGGCAGAAAATATCCGGCGAAGGCCGAAGACGCAATGATGCGGCGCTGCCCTGAGGCTTCTCCGCCCGCTCAAAAAGACGAACGGGCAGAGTTGCTTTTTTTCGCGCTTTATGGTACAGTATGGGTCAGGAGGGATGGACCCATGCAGCTGTTTTCCGGCGATACGCCGCTTTTTCTCGCACCGATGGCCGGCGTAACGGACTACGCCTTCCGCACGGTCTGCGCGCAGCATGGCGCGGACGTGACCGTAACGGAGATGGTCTCCTCCCGCGCGCTCGTCTATCAGGACCGCAAGAGCCGCGGCCTGCTCCGCCGGAACGAGGGCTCGCTGTGCGGCGCGCAGATCTTCGGCAACGACCCAGCCATGATGGCCGAGGCCGCGCAGATCGCCGTCGGCATCAGCGGGTGCGACTTTCTGGACATCAATATGGGCTGCCCCATGCCGAAGATCGCCAACAACGGCGACGGCAGCGCCCTCATGCGCGACATCCCGCTGGCCGGGCGCATCATCCGCGCCGTGGCGGACGCCGTTTCCGTCCCCGTGACCGTAAAGACCCGCCTTGGCTGGGACCGGAGCTGCCCGAGCGCCGTCGCGCTGGCCCGCGCGGCGGAGGAAAACGGTGCAGCCGCCATCACGGTCCACGGACGCACGAAGGCCATGCTCTATTCCGGCCGCGCAGACTGGGACGCCATCGGCGAGGTCGTGCGCGCTGTCTCCATCCCCGTTATCGCAAACGGCGATATCTCCGACCCCGAGCAGCTGCTGCGCTGCCGGGCGCACAGCGGCGCTTCGCTGTTCATGGCGGGACGCGCCGCCTTCGGCGACCCGTGGCTTTTCGAGCGGCTGCGCGCTGCCCTGCGCGGCAAGACACCCCCGGAGCTGCCGCCACTCGCCGACCGCGTGGACACGGCTCTGCAGCAATTCGCACTGGCGCTCGAGGACAAGGGCGAGCATATTGCCTGCCTCGAGGCGCGCAAGCATTTTGCATGGTACCTGCGCGGCGTGCCGCACAGCGGATTTTATAAGGAACAAATCTCCAACATTTCCGCCTTTTCCGACATAGAACGTCTGGCAAAAGAGATCAAGCGTGATCTGAGGTGATCCCCATCGACGAAAAGCACATGATCCGGCTGGCAGCCGACGGCGATATGGCGGCGTTTGAGCAGCTCGTCACGACGCATCAGCCCGCCATCTACCGGCTCGCGCTGCGCATGACCGGCAATCCGGAGGATGCCGCCGACATGACGCAGGAGGCCTTCCTGCGCGCGTGGCGCGGGCTTGGCAGCTTTCAGGCCGATTCCAGCCTGTCCACCTGGCTGTTCCGGCTGACGTCCAACGTCTGCATCGACTTTCTGCGTGCTGCGCGCCGCCACCTGGTCGTTCCCATCTCCGGGCTGGACGCCGACGGGGAGGAATATACCCTCGATGCACCCGACCCGGCCAAGCTGCCGGAGGAGGAGCTGCTTGCGCGCGAGGAGCGGGAGGAGCTGCGGGCCGCCATGGACCTGCTGGCCCCGGAGCAGCGGCTGATCCTGTCGCTGCGCGTGGAAAATGACCTGAGCTATACGGACATCGCCGCTGTGCTTGGCGTGCGGGAGGGAACGGTCAAATCCCGCCTAGCCCGCGCCCGCGACCAGCTGCGAAAAAAGCTGTCCCAGAGCGGGAACAAAGCGGCCGCCGCCTCGTCTAATCCGCAGAAAGGAGGTCGGGGCCATGAACTGTAACGATTATCTTTCACTTTTGAGCGGACATCTCGACGGCGAAAACTCGCCGGAGGAAGAGCAGCGGCTGCAGGCGCATCTGGCGCAGTGTGCAAACTGCCGCGCACGGCTGCAGGCCTTCGAACGCGGCGACCGTCTGCTGCGGGCAGACACTGCCGTCCCGCCCGCCGGGCTGACAGCCTCCATTCTGGCAGCCGCCGCCAAAACACCGCAGCGGCCGGTCAAAAAGCCGCGCCGCGCCTACTGGGGCGGGCTTGCCACAGGCCTTGCCGCTGCCGCGCTGGTCGTCTTCACTCTGCTCGGTCCACTGAAGGGCTTTGCGCAGCAGAAGGCCAACGATACTGCCGCTACTGCCGCGCACGGCGACGTCGTGATGGGATACAGCGGCAATGTCACGTCATTTTACCACGATGCCGCAACATCCGGTGTTGAGGCGCCCGAGTGCATGGCAGCGGATACGGACGGTGCAGAGACCGTGTATGGCAAGGCGGCAGAGCCGGTGCTCGTCGTGCTGAAGGGCGCGCACGCCGACGTTCTGCCGGAGAGCAGCGAGCTGCTGTCCGAGGAGGAGCGCGTCAGCTGGAGCGAGACGGCCGGGCTTTGGCCGGAGGACGTCCGCGCCGCATATCGCCTGCCGGCGGAAGCGCTGCCAAAGCTTCTGGCAGACTGCAGCGGGATCTACGCCTTCACGCTCTCCGCTCCGGTGAAGGAGGCAGCGGAATGCATCATTCTGCTGGCCGCAGAGGATTGAACCGATACCGCTGCAGAACGGATTGCTCTGCAGCGGTATCATATTATCAGGAGGTATTATGTGCACTGCGATCACCTATCAGCCGCGTGAGCTCTATATGGGCCGCTCGCTGGATTACGAGGCATCCTACGGGGAGGAGCTTGTGGTACTCCCCCGCCGGTTCCCGCTCCGCTTCCGCCACGGCGGCGGCTCGGAGCAGGGCTATGCCATCCTCGGCACGGCCCATGTGGCGGACGGCTATCCGCTGTATTACGATGCTGTAAACGAAAAAGGCCTCGGCATTGCCGGGCTGAACTTTGTCGGCAACGCCCGCTATGCCGCGCCGCAGGACGGGCGGCAGAACGTGGCGCAGTTCGAATTCATTCCGTGGCTGCTGCGGCAGTGCGCCACGCTGGCGGAGGCCCGGCAGCTGCTGCAGGCCGTCAACCTGATGGGAACGCCGTTCAGTGCGCACTTCCCTGCCGCCCAGCTGCACTGGCTGCTCGCGGACGCGACCGGCGCCCTCACGCTGGAGCCGACTGCCGAGGGGCTGCAGATCTACGAAAATCCCGTCGGCGTGCTGACGAATAACCCACCGTTCCCGCAGCAGCTCTTCGCGCTGAACAACTATATGCATCTGTCGCCGAGACAGCCGGAGAATACCTTTGCGCCGGACGTGCCGCTGCAGGCCTACAGCCGCGGCATGGGTGCGCTCGGTCTGCCGGGCGACCTGTCCTCCGGCTCGCGCTTCGTGCGCGCCGCCTTCACGAAGCTCCACTCCGTCTGCGGCGAGAGCGAGGCCGACTGCGTCGGGCAGTTTTTCCACATCATGGAGACGGTCTCGCAGACGCGCGGCTGCTGTGAGGTCGCACCGGGAGAATTTGAGCGCACGATCTACACCTCGTGCTGGAATGCCGCGCGCGGCATCTATTACTACACGACCTACGGCAACCGCCGCATCACGGCCGTCGACCTGCACCGCGAGCCGCTGGACGGCACGGCGCTGCGCCGGTACCCCATGCTGACGGCGGAGGACATTCTCATGCAGAACGGGGGCGCGGGCACATGATCCCCAGGCTTCTGATCCTGATCGGTCTGGTGCTGGCCGGGTGCGCAGCACTGTTTTACCTTGTCTCGCGCGTGCATCGCTTCCGTTTCTCGCTGGCGCTGGCCCGCGGCAGGCGCGGCTGGAGCTGGGTGATCTCCGCGCTGGCTGTGCTGCTTCCTTCCGCCGCGATCTGGCTGGCGTGGGGCTATATGAACGCCATCATCTGCCTGCTCCATCTGGCGCTGTTCTGGCTGCTGAGCGACGCGCTGTTCGCCCTGCTGAAGCGGCTGCACGGCAAGCCGTGGCGGCGGTATTATGCCGGGCTCACGGCCCTGCTGCTCACGGCCGCCTATCTTTCGGCGGGCTGGGTGCAGGCGCACCATGTCTGGCAGACAAACTATATCATTCATACGGACAAGCCTGTTGGCACGCTCCGCGTCGCGCTGCTCGCCGATTCCCACATGGGCACCACGTTCCACGCAGACGGCTTTGCCCGCGAGCTGGACCGCATCGCGGCGCAGAAGCCCGACCTGCTCGTAATCGCGGGCGACTTTGTCGACGAGGATACGGAGAAGGAAGACATGCTCGCCGCCTGCAGGGCGCTCGGGCAGCTGGATATGCCGGTCTACTACGTCTTCGGCAATCATGACAAGGGCCTGTATGACAGCAAGTGCACCCGCGGCTTCACGGGCGACGACCTCGCCGCTGAACTGACGGCAAACGGCGTGCATGTGCTGGAGGACGAGATCGTGCCGATCGGCGATGCCTTCTGGCTCATCGGCCGTCAGGACGCCTCAGAGGAGCTGGGCCTCGGCGGCGGCCGCGCATCCATGGCTGAGCTGACACGGGGGCTGGATACGGCGCGCTACTCCATCGTGCTGGACCATCAGCCGCATGACTATGATGCCGAGGCGGCTTCAGGCGTCGATCTCGTGCTCTCCGGCCACACCCACGGCGGGCAGCTCATCCCCCTTGTGCAGCTCATCCGCTGGTTCCACCTGCATGGCGACGACGCCGTCTACGGACAGGAGCGGCGCGGGGATACGGACTTCCTCGTCACGTCCGGCATTTCGGACTGGGCCATCCTGTTCAAGACCGGCTGCCGGTCGGAATATGTGATCATCGAAATTCAGGGGACATAAATACGGCAGCCTGTAGCGGCGCTCCCTGAGCGCCATGCAGGCTGGCAATATTTGCGGCATGAATTCAATGGCGCAATGCCCTCAGATTTGTCATTGCGAGGCCCCAAAGGGGCCGTGGCAATCTCGCCGTACCCGGTTGAATCGTGAGAAAGCCATCGGCGAAAACGCAACTTCCTCCCCGAGATTGCCACGTCGCTTCGCTCCTCGCAATGACACATCAGGGTAGTACCGGCAGCCAACCGGCTCTCTTGCGACGACATAAACAAACCCTCCCGCCGGGCGGCGGGAGGGTCCTTTGCTGTTTGTTGGCTTATCTGCCGAGGTCCTCGACATAGAGCTCGCGGACCGCATTGGGATCGGCGGCCTTCTTCTCGGGCTCTGCGGGCTTCGGGTTGTTGCGGGCTTCCATGAACTTGCGCGCGACCTGCGGGAACAGGGCGTAGGACAGAACGTCCTCCTCGCAGCGGGCGATGTCCTTGGACTCCTCGCGGTACTGCGCCAGCTCCGGCTTGAGCAGGTCAGCCGGGCGGCAGGTGATGACCTTGTCATCGCCGATGCACTTGCGGCGGACTTCCTCATTCACCTTGCCCGGCAGCTTGCCGTACTCGCCGCGGAGCAGGCCCTTGGATTCCTTCGGGACCATCTTGTAGCGCTCACCGGCGACGATGTTCATAACGGCCTGCGTGCCGACGATCTGGCTCGTCGGGGTGACGAGCGGAGGATAGCCGAAGTCCTTGCGGACGCGGGGCACCTCGGCCAGCACGTCGTAATAGCGATCCTCCTGGCCTGCCTGCTTGAGCTGGCCGAGCATGTTCGAGAGCATGCCGCCGGGGACCTGATACATCAGGGCCTTCGTATCGACCTGCAGGACCTTCGGATCGAGGAAGCCTTCCTTCTTCAGCTTGTCGGCGACCTTGCGGAAGTGCGTGGCAGCCTCGTTCAGCTTGGCAAGGTCCAGCCCGGTGTCGCGGTCGGAGCCCTGCAGCGTCGCCACGAGGGACTCGGTTGCGGGCTGGGACGTGCCGTTGGCAAGCGGAGACAGCGCGCAGTCCACGATGTCCACACCGGCCTGACAGGCCATGAGGTTGACCATGTCGCCGGTACCGGCCGTGTTGTGCGTGTGCAGGTGGATGGGCACGGAGACGCTGTCCTTCAGCTTGCGCACGAGGTCATAGGCGTGCAGCGGCAGCAGCAGGTTCGCCATATCCTTGATGCAGATGGAATCTGCGCCCATCTTCTCGAGGTCCTTGGCGAGGCCGACAAAGTAATCGTCGTTATGCACGGGGCTGACGGTGTAGCTCAGCGCGACCTCGGCCCAGCCGCCGTACTTCTTCACGGACTCAACAGCCTTGCGCAGGTTGCGGATGTCGTTCAGCGCGTCGAACACGCGGACGACGTCGATGCCGTTTTCGATGGACTTCTGGCAGAATTCCTCGACGACATCGTCGGCATAGTGCTTGTAGCCCAGGATGTTCTGGCCGCGGAAGAGCATCTGCAGCTTCGTCTTGGGCATGTGGGCCTTCAGGGTGCGCAGGCGCTCCCACGGGTCCTCGTTCAGGAAGCGCATGCAGACGTCAAACGTCGCACCGCCCCAGCACTCCAGCGACCAGTAGCCCATATTGTCCAGGAGCTCGCAGGCAGGGAGCATATCCTCGATGCGCATACGCGTGGCAGCCTGAGACTGGTGCGCGTCGCGGAGGATGGTTTCTGTAATTCGCAGCGGATTCTTCTTTTCCATAACGGACATACCTCCTTATCAGCCGAACAGGGCGATGAACACGCCCGCGGCGACGGCGGAGCCGATGACACCGGCGACATTCGGGCCCATGGCGTGCATGAGCAGGAAGTTGCTGGGATCCTCGCGCTGGCCTTCCTTCTGGGAGACACGCGCGGCCATCGGAACGGCGGACACACCGGCAGAGCCGATGAGCGGGTTGATCTTCTTGCCTTCCGGCAGGAAAATGTTCATGAACTTGGCAAGCAGGACGCCGCCGGCCGTGCCGCACATGAAGGCGACAATGCCCATGGCGAGGATGCCGAGCGTCATCGGGCTGAGGAAGGACTCTGCCTTCGCCGTAGCGCCGACGGAGACGCCGAGGAAAATGACGACGATGTTCATGAGCTCGTTCTGCGCGGTCTTGGACAGACGGTCGACCACGCCGCACTCACGGAACAGGTTGCCGAGCATCAGGCTGCCGACCAGCGGAGCTGCGCTCGGAACGAGCAGAGCGACGAACGCGGTGACGGCAATCGGGAAAACGATCTTTTCCTTCTTGGAAACCGTACGCAGGGCGTCCATGCGGATCATGCGCTCCTTCTTCGTGGTCAGGCCGCGCATGATGGGCGGCTGGATGACCGGGACGAGCGCCATGTAGGAATAAGCGGCAATGGCGATCGGGCCGAGCAGCTCGGAGGCCAGCCGGGACGTGACATAGATTGCGGTGGGGCCGTCCGCGCCGCCGATGATGCCGATGGAGGCAGCCATCTTCTGCGTGAACTCAAGGCCCGGGATACCCAGCTTGCTCAGGCCGAGCGCGCCGAGATAGGCGATGAAAATACCGAGCTGTGCGGCAGCGCCGAGCAGCAGGCTCTTCGGGTTGGCGATCAGCGGGCCGAAGTCCGTCATGGCGCCGACACCGATGAAGATCAGGCAGGGGTAGATACCCAGCTTTACGCCGAGGTAGAGGATGTCGATGAGGCCGGCGGCTTCATTCGCACCATTCGAGAGCGTGACGCCGTTCTTGATGAGGTCCCAGTGGATATGACCGCCCTCAAAAATCTCGGAGTGGAACATACCTGCGCCGGGCAGGTTCGTCAGCAGCATACCGAAGGCGATCGGCAGGAGCAGCAGCGGCTCAAAGCCCTTACCGATGGCCAGATACATTAGGACGAAGGAAATGAGGATCATGACGATCGATTTCCAGTCCGCATTGTGGATCAGGGTGGCGATGCCAGCCTGATTCAGGAAATTCGTCATTGCTTCCGTATTGGACTGTGCGCCCTGCTCCTCTACAGCGGTGGTCTCCGCGGCTGACGAGGAGTCCGGCTCAGCGGTGGCGGCGGAGGCGAGGGTGAAGCACAGGCACACCAGAAGCCCCAGCACCATGAGCGCAATGAGCGCGCGGTGCAGGTTCTTATTCTTTTTCTTGAACATACGGCATCTCCTTACCCGCTTACGCGATGGTGCAGAGGAGAGCCTGAGTCTCGACGGAGTCGCCCTTGCGGACGTTCACACCGGTGATCTTGCCGTCGGAGGGAGCGCAGATCTCGTTCTCCATCTTCATGGCTTCCAGAATGACGAGAACGTCGCCCTTCTTCACGGACTGACCGGCCTGGACCTTGACATCCAGAATGGTGCCGGGCATCGGAGCCTTGACCTGAGCGCCTGCACCGGCAGGAGCGGGAGCGGCGGCGCTCATCTTCGCGGGAGCAGCCATTTCTTCGATCTCGATCTCATAGAGGGAGCCGTTGACGTTCACACGATACTTTTTCATACTTCTTGTTCACCTTTCTCAATATGTTTTTACAGCTTCTTGACGGAAAGAATGCGGATCGCAGATGCATCCGTACCGCTTGCCTCGGCAATGGCTGCCGAAACGGCGGCAAGGAACTCTGCGCGGTTGGGAATGCTGCTTTCCTGAGCAGGCGCAGCAGCGGCAGCGGCCTGCAGTTCCTCCTTCTTCGAGCTGCCGCGGCATGCCAGACCCAGCAGCCAGCACAGTCCGATGATGAGGATCAGGACGACGAACACCGTCACCAGTCCCATGACTACAACAAACCAGTTTTGCATTATTTGCCTCCTCGCTTTGGACGGCAGAGCCGTCTTATTTGATTTAGAGCAGCGCCGCACAATTCAGCAAGAGCATTCGGCGAGAGATTTTTTGTCGAGCCGAGGTTCGAAATGTGCAGATGTGCTTTGTGCACCTCAAGCGTTTCGAACCGATGGAGCGGCGAAAAATGTCCGGCGAAGGCCGAAGGGGAACGATGCGGTGTTGCCTTGTACTCCCGGCCGGGGTTTCCTGCTCCGGCCGGATAGTTAACGAAAGAGAATCAGGAGATCGCGAAATCGATGGATTTCAGCAGCTGGCGGTTCACATAGACCTCCAGCGTGTACTCCCCTGCCGCGCCCGGATTCGGGATCGTGCTGGTATGGCGGCGCTCATGCCACATCTGGTCCCAGGTGAGCTGCGCCGAGGCATCGCTCACTGGCTCGCCGTTGGCATTGCGAATGACATAAAGCAGGGTGATCTCGTCGTCGGAGTCCTCCTTGCGCGTCAGCTCCAGGCACAGAGCGATGTCCTCATCCGCTGAGAAGGAGGTCTTGGACGTCGTCAGGGAGCGGTAATCCCAGTTGACCTCCGCCGGCGTCTCCCACAGGGAAATATAGGTCGTGGAGGGCGTTGCGCCGTAGCGGTCGAAGCGGCCGCCGGACGGCGTTTTGGCGCTGGCCTCGACGGTACCGAACACATCCGCACCGTCTGCAGGCGTCAGGGAGATCGTGTAATCCGCATCGGGGATGAGGCCCTTGAGCGTGACGGAGTTTTCCGTGCACTCCTGCAGACGCGGCTCGTGATTGCTCGTCGGCACGCCGTAGGTCACATACCAGCCGCCGGCGGGCGCACCGGAGGCCGTCTGCCACGAGGCGGTGATGGTGCCGTCCTCATTGGCCGTGGCCTGCAGACCCGTCACAACGAGCGGGTTGGCGGGCAGCGTGAGCACGGCGGGCGCGGGCATACCCTCGGCCGAGACGGTGAAGGTATAATCGCGCTTGAGGTCGGGCAGCTCAAAGACGCAGCTGCTCTCCGTGACGGTCTGCGTGACCGTCGTGAACTGACGTGCCTCGCAGGTGACCGTCCAGCCTGCGGGAATGTTTTCGCCCGTCTCCCATGTCACGGTGACGGTGTTTCCCTCGATGCTGCTGACATTCAGCTTATCGACCTGCACAACGGGGATGGGCGTGAACTCCGTCGTCGTCGTGCCGGTGAGGAAGACGGTATCCGTTCCCTCGAGCGTGAACGTGTAATTCTGCTGCAGCGTCAGGCCGGTGACCGTGACGGTATTGCCGGTGAACTGCTGCGACTGCTTTTGGCCGTCGCCCGCCGCATAGGACACGGTCCACTGGGCAGGCGTCGGGCCGTTGGCGCTGAAGCTCAGCACCACGCTGCCGTCGGCATCGCCGAGCGAGGCGGTCAGATCCGTGATCTCCGTGGCCTCCGGCGTCGTGACGGAGAGGGTGCTGACGCCGCGGCTGCTCAGGCGGTGGCCGTCGGCCGCCGTGACGGTGATGGTATACTGCGTGTTTTCCGACAGGCCGGTGAAGACATACTGACCGTCGGCCGCCGTGGCGGGATAGGAATTGCCATACATGTCGGAGCAGGTCAGGCGGAAGTCCGCCGCCTTGTCGCCGCTCTCCAGCGCGACCGTCAGCTCCTCCGTCGTGCAGCGCACGACGCGCAGGGCATCGGCCCGCACAAAGTAATACGAAAGCAGGAACCACGCCGCCGCGCCCAGCAGGACGACGAGCGCAGTCACGATGCCGATCGTGACGGCACGGCGCTTTTTCTTCGGCTTTTTCACCGGTTCGGGCGGGAGTGTGCTCTCCGCGTCGTTATCGACATAGGTCGCCTCCGGCTCGGCGGGCCGGTCAGGCTCGTCCGGGGACGCTTCCTGCTCCGGTTCCTCCGTCTGCGGCGGTACGTCGCCGACGGCCGCATTCACCGAGGCGAGGAAAGCGTCGAGGTCCATCTGATCCGGGTCCTCGTCCTCCGGCTCTGCCGGGGCAGGTCCGGCTTCCTCCGCCGGTCCGGTCTCTTCTGCAGGCTCGTCCGCTTCCGGCTCGGTATCTTTGACCGGCTCTGCCTCCTTGACCGGCTCCGCCGGTTTTTCTGGCTCGGCAGGCGGCTGCGGCTTTTCTTCGGCCTTCTGCTCCGGCTTCGGTGCGTCCGGCACGGCATCGGGATCGATGTCCTTTTCCGTGCCCGCGCCGGAAAGGTCCGGGGCAAAGCTCGTGCGGAACTTCTCGTCGAGCTGCTCCGCGTCCGTCATGCGGGCAGGCGCGTCCTCCCCGTCCGTCTCCGCCTCGGGCGCGAGCGGCGCCTCCGGCGTGACGATGGGCGGCACGATGAGCGTGTCCGACACCTCGTTGCGCTGCATATAATAGACCAGCGCCTGCTTCAGCTCCGCCGGGGTCTGGAAGCGGTCCTCCGGACGCGGAGCGCAGGTCTTCAGGATGATGGCAGCCAGCTCATAATCGGCATAGATCGGTGTCGGCATGGCCTTGCCGGTCAGGCGGAGCTTGTCCGCCATGGCCTCGCCCGTGGCCTCGTCTTCAAACGGGCCGTGGTTGCCGTTGTAGATGCGGTAGAGCAGCATGCCGACGGCATACAGGTCGATCGTGGGGTTTGGGGACGCCGTGATGGCGGAAAGCTCCGGCGCGGAATACGGACCGAGGTAATTCTCCGGCACCGAGGCATACTGCAGGTCCTCCAGCGGCGCAAGGCCGAGGTCCCCGAGCAGGAACCGCCCGGACTGCGTGAGGAACACGTTCTCCGGCTTGAGGTTTTCAAACAGATAGCCCGCATCGCGGCAGGCCGTGAGCGCGTCGCACAGGTCGATGCCGAGGTTCACGGCGCGCAGGCCGGTCATGGCGCTGTGGTCGAGGAAGGCGCGCAGCGAGACCATGCGCGGATAGAGGATATAGACATCGTAGCCGATGCCGCTCTCCTTCGGCTCGATCTGGTAAGAGCTCGCGCCCGCAAAATAGCCGTTCTCTGCCAGACGCATGCCGGTGTCGAGCTCGTTTTTGATATCCTCGGCAACACTGCCGTAATAGGCATGGACGGCGGCGTCATCCGGGTAAGCGCCGGAGAGGATCAGCGCCCGCACCTGCAGGTCAGACGCGGGGACGGAGATCCGCTTTACGACAAAGCGCTCGCCCGACTGGACGTGGCGGAGGGCGTAGCAGGTACAGCCATTGTGCCCGGCGATCTCCTCCTCAACGGACATCTGATCCAGCAGAGGGGAGACAAGTTTCAGTTCGGACATCGGGTTCGCCTCCTAAATCAAGAACTCAAATTATTTCTAGTATATACTATGATATTTTTGCAAAAAATGCAAGAACATTCTTGTCATATTCTTCGGAAAATGGTATGATAGGAAAAACCGGCGGAGGCGATTCCTGTCGTATGCCGGAGGAAAGGAGACCAAGCATAGCACGATATGCGTTGAGATATGGAAAATAAAGTTGTTTGTGACTACTGTGGCACGATCTACGACGGTTCGCGCGAAAAGTGCCCGCTCTGTGGCAGCACCACCCGCGCCGAGGCCGCGCCCGCCGCGCCGCGCCGCCGCCTGACCGAGGAGGAGCGCAAAGCCCGCCGCCGCACCCAGCAGGAGGAGCAGCGCGCGCAGCAGGATGCGCAGCGTGCTAGGCGTGAGGAGGACCGTCAGGCCCGGCTGGAGGAGCGCCGCCGCGTTCCGCAGAAGCAGCGCAGCTCCAAGGCACCCGAGACGCAGGGCGGCATCCCGCGCGGCTATCTGCGCGCCGCCGTGGTCTTTTTGACGATGGCCGTGCTCGTCGTGCTGTTCTTCATCGGCGACATGATCGGCTGGTGGCCCGGCCTGGAGGATGTGCTCCGGGCGACCACGCCGAGCGAGACGGCCGCCGCGCAGGACGATTCCTCCTGCACCTTCCTGAATTTGACGCCCGATCATCTGAGGTTCTCCGCCGCGGACGAGACGCTGCAGCTGCAGGTCGCCATCAACGCAAGCTGCGAGCAGCCCGTGTCGTTCAAGAGCTCGGATGAGAGCATCGTCCGCATCTCCGGCGACCCCGTTGTGAGCGCGCCGGACTACGACCAGACCGAGGTACTGGCCCAGATCGTCGCCGTCGGCGAGGGGCAGGCCACGATCACCGTGACGTGCGGCGAACGGAAAATGACCTGTGCCGTCACCTGCGATTTCAGCGGCAGTCCCACGGACGCCTCCACGGAGCCGGATACGGACGCCACGGAGCCGAGCGAGCCGACAACCGCCGCCAGCTTCAAGCCGGAGCTGAACTACAGCGACGTGACCATGAGCCTGCACAACGAGACGCTCCGCGTCAAGGTCACGAACCTGCCCGCCGGGAAGGCCGTGAAGTGGTCGAGCAAGGACGAGAAGGTCGCCATCGTGGACGAGGACGGCCTTGTCACGGCCAAAGGCCCCGGCGTAACGACCATCATCGCCGACGTGGGCGGCAAGACGGCCGAGCTCATCGTGCGCTGCAGCTTCGAGGACACAGCCGAGGGCGGCTATCACCTCTCCCTGACGGACGTCACGCTCAGCGTAGGCGAGAGCTTCAACCTGCGGCTGCTCGATGAAAACGACGAGCGCGTCGAAGGCGCAAGCTACAGTGTGAAGGACACGACCGTCTGCACGGCAGACGGCTCGAAGATCACGGGCAAGGCCAGCGGCGTCCCGCGCGTGACCGTCACCTACTACGGCGAGAGCTTCGAGTGCATCATCCGTGTAAAGTAAATTTAACAAAGAATTTACGGCGGCGTGCTGGTACGGTACGCCGCCGTATGCTATTCTATGGGTGGAAGTGCGGAGCGCATGACGCCGCGTTCCGCCGCGCAGCCGCCCTCTGCGGCGCTTGAACCGGGCTGCTGCGGCGAAGGCAGCACGCTGCTTGCGGAGCACGCATGCCGCGCCCTGCCCGGCAGGACGGATCGTATTTCCGGAATTAAAATATTCGCCCGCTGCGGGACCGCAGCGGGCTTCTTTCGCTTTTTGCGCTCTTATTGACGCGGAGACGGCAAGGCAACACCTCACAATTCAGCGAGATGCAATCGTGCAGCGCTGCCTCAGATCATTTGGGCAAGTTTTGTGCGGAGGAAGCGCCCGTTCAGGCGCTCGAACAGACGCGGTAATCCGGTATAGCGCGCGACAAGCCAGCCAATCTCAGCCACAGCCACGCCGCTAATGACATCGTAGAACACATGCTGCTTTGTGAACATCGTCGCAAGGAACACGAGCACGGAGCCGACGGTGCACAGCGTGCACGTCAGGCCGCGATGGCGGAGACTGCGGCACTCATAGATATAGCGTGTGCCGAGCCACGAGACAAAGCAGTGGATGGAGGGGAACAGATTTGTCGGCGTGTCCAGCAGCCAGATCGTCCGCATGGCCCAGCCCGTAAAGCCGCCCGTTTCCAGCGATGGGCGGACATTGTGCGTCGGCAGCAGGACGAAAAACAGGAGACAGATCACCTTGGCCGCAAAATCGGCCGCCACAAGGCGATAGCACAGAGAGCGGCTCTCCTTGGCCACGACGGAATACTGATAGATCCAGAACGGGAACGCCGCGACATAGACGAAGACCCAGACCGGGGAAAACGGGAACGCACGGTCGAAGGCCGCCGTCATATCGTGCATGGGAAGGCTCCAACCCAGGACCTGCAGCAGCTTCGGGCCGCTGAACGCGATGAGGTTCATCAGGCCCGTGATGGCAAGCGGAAGGCTGTTTTCCGGCGGGACGATCTTATGCAGGAGTCTGCGCAGCAAGCTACCACCTCCAGAACAGAATAGGGAGATTATAGCAAACCGCCGGGATAAAGTCAACCGCAGAAGGGCACTGATCCACTGCCGCACCACCTGACGCGGCGATCTCGGGTAGGCAGTTGCGTTTTCGCCGGGAGTACCCTGTTATCCAACCAAGCACTGCGAGATTGCCACGTCGGCTGCGCCTCCTCGCAATGACAATTCGGGAGTCATCCCTATTTTAACGAGAGCCTACACAAGTCGACAGTACAGCGCCGGGAGGGGCATGCCCCTCCCCTACATAACGCGTGCGGCCGGTGGGAATGCCCGGGAATCTGCTGGCTCCCTCCACCAGCGTTCCTTACTCCGCCTTCTTCTCGCGGAAGGCAAAAAAGCGCTGGCCGAAGTAGTTGAACACCACAAAGAGGCCCATGCCCGCCAGCATGGCCAGATTCTCCGCCCATTTCTTCGACAGGCCGGAGAAGATCAGCCGCACGAGCGGCTTGGCAAGGCCATAGGCAAGGCCGTAGCACACGGCGATATTCAGCGCGAAGCGCAGGGCCGTCCCCCAGCCGCTGCCCTGATATTTGAACGTGAAATACCGGTTGAGGAAATAGCTCATCACGCTTGCAAGCGCATAGCTCAGGCCCGTCGCCGGCCAGTAGGAAAACCCGGCAAGGTTATACAGCAGGAACATCAGGCCGTTGCCAACGAGCGTGTTGAGCACGCCCACGAGCAGGAACTTCCACAGTTTTTCGTCAAACAGCATTCGGAGCTTTTCTTTCATACGGATTCTTCTTTCTTTATTGCCAACAGGACGTGATCGTTCCATCGCTGCTGACGGTGTAAATCGTCTGTCCGTCGCTGCTGACGCCCTCGAGCGTGACCGTCAGCTCCTGCAGGCCGCAGGCACTGCGGACATCATAGGAAATGACGCCGACGATATCGAGGTAGCTCTCGAGCGACAGGTCGTCCTTGTAGACCTCACCGCCGAACTTCTGCGCGGAGGCATAGGTCATGGTGCTCTCCTGCGTCAGGCGGAGCGTTCCGGCCGTCTCGTCATATTCGGCATCGGAAAACTGCGGCCAGTTCTCCTGCACGACGGACTCGACTGAGGCTCTCGGCTCGTCCTTCGCGCCGCAGGCGCACAGCAGGAAGGTGGCCAGGACAATGGCCAGAAAACAGGAAACAGATCTCACAGGCAGCGCCTCCAACAACAAAAATCGGCGCGCATTCTGCGGACCGTATGCCCTATCATACCGCAAAGGCCGGGAAAACGCAAGCAAAAAAGAATCGCAGGCCGGTCATGCGGCGTCCGTCAGCCTTGTGTGTGCCAGAATGCGGGCAAACTCGGCATGATAGTTCTTCTCCAGCTCTGCCGCGCAGCGGATGGTCAGAGTGTAGCACGTCGTGCCGTCATAGAGCAGCGTGCCGCAGCAGGCAAGCTCTCCCTCGTCGTCCGCGCCCGTCCACGCGAACTGGTACTGATCTGCCTGCGGCCAGGCCAGATAGACCGGGTCCAGCGCAGCCGTCTCTCGGCCCGTCAGCTGCCGCAGCACCGCATCGGGCGCCCCGGCTGCCGTCTCGATGACGACCTCATAGGCCCCGTCCGCGCGCGTATAGACGCTGCGTCCCTCTGCGGAGTCCTCCGCCGAGCGCTGCAGCTCTGACGGGAGCTCGGCCGTCAGGCAGAACTGCGGCGGCTCCGGGCCGGAGCCGGGGTCACAGACCGTCTCCGCATCCGCTGCGCTCTTGACAGCGCAGCCGCTCAATGTTAAAATCAGGCAGACAATTGCAATGCATGGAATCCGTTTCATATTCCACCTCCGAAAGGATGATCCTGATGCTGAAATACTATGTGTGCTGGCTGCTTCTCATGAGTGCCGTCACGTTTTTTCTTATGGGATGGGATAAGCATCTCGCCCGCTGCCGCCGCAGGCGTATCCCCGAGCGCGTGCTGCTCAGCTGGGCGGCGGCCGGGGGCGCGCTCGGCGGTGTTCTCGCCATGCAGCTGTTCCGCCACAAAACGCTCCACCGCCATTTTTCCGTCGGCATGCCCGTAATGCTGGCCGTGCAGCTCCTGCTTGGCGCAGCGGTCCAGCTCTGGCTGTGAAACATCCGGCACGCACTGCCGTCTTATATACGGGATTTCGGTTGCAAAATATCCGTCTATACGATAGAATATAATTACTCTGGCTGTGCTCTCCGGGCGCAGCCGCTGAACAGGAGCAGAGAGCATGAAACAAAGACAAAGCCGCGGTCTGATGCCGTGGATCCTGACGCTGCTGTGCGCCGTACTTCTCACGGTATGGGTGCTCGGCAGTATGCCCGCCGCCCCGAAGGAGGGCGCGGCCGTCGCCGCTGGCACGGCCTATCTGGACAGCGCGGCCGCAAAGGACGCCTCCGCCATCGCCGAAACGCTGCGCGAGCGGGAGAAGCAGCGCCGCGCGGAGCTGCTGGCCCAGCAGAAGAAGGAGGAGCGCGATGCCCTCGTTGCAAAGATCACGAGCGGTGAGCTGGACATCTGGTCCATGTTCGACAGCTACGTCATCCTCGGCGATTCCCGCGCCGTCGGCTTCTATTACTTCGATTTTCTGGAAAAGAGCCGCGTGCTGGCGGACGGCGGAAACACCATCCGCGACGTTG
The DNA here is from genome assembly GCF_048519415.1 of Faecousia sp. Lineage (NCBI taxonomy): Bacteria > Bacillati > Bacillota > Clostridia > Eubacteriales > Oscillospiraceae > Faecousia > Faecousia sp. The sequence goes on from NZ_DBFZUT010000070.1 coordinate 17,326, forward strand.
CCGCGCACATGGACGACATCCGCGCCCTGCAGCCGGACTATGTCTACCTGTGCTACGGTCTGAACGACATCAGCATTGGCTATTGGGACACAAAGGAGGAGTATGTCGCGGAGCTGCTGCAGGTCGTCGCCGACCTGAAGGAGGCCCTGCCCGGCGTGACGGTCGTCGTCAGCTCCATCCTGCCCGCGCAGGACCCTGCTTTTGAGAAGAGCTCGAAATGGCGCAATATCCCCGAATGGAGCGAGGCCGTCGGCGCGGCCTGCGCCGAAAACGGCATTCCCTTTGCGGATAATACCGAGATCTGTCAGACCTATGCCGACCTCTGGCAGCCGGACGGCATCCACGTCCGCCCGGAATTCTACCCCTATTGGGCTGCCAATCTGATCCTTGCCGGGCTGGACAGCCCTGCAGAAGCGGAGGATGCGACAAATGAAACAGAAAACGATCCTGCTTGAGCTGCTGCGCTGGCTGTGCGCAGGGCTTGCCGTCGTGTTCCTCGTGGTGAGCTTCCGGCAGGAGCCGGTCAGCTCGGCCGCCTTTGAGGATGTGGCCTCCGCCGTCACGGCGAGCGTCGACCTGAGCGCCCTGCAGGAGGGCAGCGTGCAGATGGTCAAGCGCCTGTACGGCCTGAATCCGTCCGATTTTGACGGCTGCCTGCTCTATTACCCGCAGACAAACATGGAGGCCGAGGAGCTTCTGCTGCTCAAGCTGCGCGATACGTCGCAGCAGGAGGCTGTCCGCGCCGCCGTGGAGGCCCGGCTCGAAACGCAGAAGACCAGCTTCGACGGCTACGGCCTGGAGCAGTATGACCTGCTGACGAATCATTCCATTCTGGATATCCGGGGCAACTACGTTCTGTTCGTCGTCCATAAGGACGCCGCTGCCGTGCAGCAGGCGTTCCGCGGCGCGCTGTAAGGAGGGGAAGCTATGGCATTCAGTACACTCGTCTTCCCGTTCGTATTCCTGCCCGTCAGCCTCATCCTGTATTTTGTGCTGCCGAAGCAGCTGAAAAATGCCGCCCTCGTTGTGTGCAGCCTCGTGTTCTTCGCCTGGGGGACGCCGGAATACCTCGTCCTCATGGTGCTGGACATCGCGTTCCACTATTTTGCGGGCCGTGAGCTGGCGCTTCAGAAAGCGCGCGGCCGGAGCGGGCGGTTCGTGCTCGTCTCGTCCGTGCTTGTGAATCTTCTGTTGCTGGGCTTCTTCAAATACTACGGCTTCCTTGTGGACAATCTCAACGCCCTGCTCGGCACGGCGCTGCGCGCCCGGGAGCTGCCGATGCCCATCGGCGTGTCGTTCTTCACGTTCTCGCTGCTGTCCTATCTGTTCGACGTCTACCGCGACCGCGCGCCCGCTGCGCGCAATGTGCTGGACTTCAGCCTGTATGTCACGTTCTTCCCGAAACTCGTCTCCGGCCCCATCGTGCAGTATGCCGAGATGGAGCCGCAGCTGCGCGACCACCCCGTCACGCGCGAGGGCTTCGGCTCGGGCGCGCGTCTGTTCCTCATCGGCCTTGCAAAAAAGGTCCTGCTGGCCAATACGCTCGGCACGACGTTCTATGCGCTCTCCGCCCTGCCGATGACGCAGCTTTCCACGCTGAGCGCGTGGCTCGGCGCGGTGTGCTATGCGCTGATGCTCTACTTTGACTTCAGCGGCTATTCGGACATGGCCATCGGCCTTGCCTCGATGTTCGGCTTCCGCTTCGGCAAGAATTTTGACTATCCCTATGTCTCGCAGAGCATCACGGAATTCTGGCGGCGCTGGCATATCTCGCTCGGCGCGTGGTTCCGCGACTATGTCTATATTCCCTGCGGCGGCAGCCGCGCCGGGACGGTACGCACCATCGCGAACCTGCTGCTCGTCTGGCTTCTGACCGGCATCTGGCACGGCGCAAACTGGACGTTCCTACTCTGGGGCGTTTATTACGGCATACTGCTCCTCCTCGAAAAGTTCGTGCTGCGGCGCGCGCTGGAGCACCTGCCCGGCCTGCTGCGCCATGTGCTGACGCTGCTGCTCGTGCTCATCGGCTGGGTGTTCTTCTTCTCGTCCTCGCCCGCTGCGGCCTTCGGCTGGATCGGGCGGATGTTCGGCAGCGGCAGTGCGCTCGTCGACGCCACGGCGAAGTATTATCTGGCAGGCTGCTGGCCCCTGCTGCTCGTGGGCGCGATCGGCTCGTTCCCCGTCGTCTCGCATGTGGGCACCAATCTGCTGCGCCGCAGCAAGGCCTGGCAGGCCTTCTCCGTGGTGCTGTTCCTGGCGCTGCTGCTGTTGTGCATCGCCCTGATGATGAACGACACCTATTCCACCTTCCTGTATTTCCAGTTCTGATCGGAGGCGATGGTTTTGGAAGAACACAGAAATCCGCGCCGCTCCCGGCGGCTTGCCTACCAGCGCGCCCGGCTGCAGCAGGGCCTTCTTATGAGCGTCATCCTGCTCGGGACCATTCTCTGCCTGACGCTCGGCAGCCTGCTCACCCCGGACCGCACCTATTCCGACAGCGAGAACCGCAAGCTGGCCCAGTTCCCGAAGCTGAGCTGGTCCGCCGTGAAGGACGGCAGCTGGTTTTCCGATCTGGAGTCCTACACGGCCGATCAGTTCGCCGGCCGCGATTTCTGGATCGCGCTGCGGCTCCGCTTCCTGAAGCTCACGGGGCAAAAGGAATCCAACGGCGTCTACCTCTGCAGCGGCGACTATCTCATGGAGCCGCCCGCCGATCCGCCGCAGGACAGCCGCAATGTGGAGGCCATCAACGCCTTTGCCGCGCGCCACACGGACCTGCGGCTGAACATGGCCGTCATTCCGAACGCCGCGTGCATTCTGGCGGACAAGCTCCCAAAAAATGCGCCGGTCCGCGACCAGAGCGCCGACCTGACTGCGCTGGCGGGCAGCCTGCAGAGCATCTCGTACCTTGACGTCTCGGCTGCACTTTCCGCTCACACGGACGAGCAGCTCTATTACCGCACGGACCACCACTGGACGAGCCTCGGCGCGCGCTATGCCTTTGAGGCCATGGCAGCCCAGCTCGGCATCTCGCAGCCCATCCGGAATTACGACACCTATACCGTCTCCACCACGTTCGAGGGCACGCTGGCCTCCCGCAGCGGCAGCCACGCCGCCTATGACACCGTGGAGCTGTATGTCCCGCAGACGGACGTGGAATACTACGTTTCCTACGGCGATGCCGCAGAGACGTCCGCCACGATCTACGACCGCAGCGCGCTGGACCAGAAGGACAAATACACCGTGTTCTTCGGCGGCAACTACCCCCGCGTGGACGTCTATACGACGGCCGAAACCGGCAAGACGCTGCTGCTGTTCAAGGACTCCTATGCCAACTGCCTCATGCAGTTCCTCTATCCCTATTACGACCACATCATTCTCATCGATCCGCGGTATTATTATGACAATGTCGAGTCCGTCATCTCCCGCGAGCAGGTCACGGACGTGCTGTTCCTCTATAACGCAAATACCTATTTTGAGGATACCTCGCTGGCCGATGTGCTGAATGTCTCGGAGAACTGAAGAAACCGCGAAGGGCGTGCAGCTCGAAAGCTGCACGCCCTGTTTTTTAACATGTTCTGCAATTTCGCTTGCAGGAGTACGGCTGTCAGGCCCGGCGCGGCACTGCCGAGCCGCGCGGGTTGACGTCAAAAACGTAACTGCCTTCCCGAGATTGCCACGGCCCAGCTGGGGCCTCGCAATGACAATCTGGGGGCCGTTTCCGATCTAGCGCACGAACTCCATACCGCCGTCGCGGATGCGGATGGTGCAGGTCTCTCCGGCAGAGAAATCCATAGAGTCCATTGACCCTTCTTCGAGAAAGCTTTTAAACTCCACGGTAAACGCCGCGTCCTGCGCAGTGAGATACAGCTTCCCGCCTTTCCGCACACAGCGGATATGGCTTTCCCCACTGCCGGTCACCTCCAGATAGAACTCTTCGATGGAAAAAAACCGTACGCTGTATTCCATATTCTCGCCCGTGGTCTCAACGCCAGAGTCGGTAAATATGGTCCTTTGGACCCCACTCCCGAGTACGGCCCACCCGCCCAGATCGCTGCCGACGCTGATGAAAGAATCCGGACCTGCATTCTCAAGGGAAGCCTCGAGCCTTTTGCTGTATGGAACTGTCAGAGAAAAATATGAAGCGCTGAAACCACCGATCGACGCATCTATGACCTGCATATCTCCGCTGTAATTCGTACCTTCGCACTCCAGCGTCTCTCCCTCTGCATTCTTGAACCAACACTTTCCGTGACTCTCAAACGAAACCAGCATCTCCTCCGGCACCGGGTGCTGCTGCCGGTATTCGCAGACAGCGGAAAAAGCGACAAGCAGGCAGAGAAATACGATCAGTAAAATCGGGATCGCTTTTTTCATGAAGGATACCTCCGTTTCCAAAGGCGTGGTTGGCACTCGCGGCAGGCACTTGCAGGCCGTAATGGGTATCGTGGAAGCCCACCAACCGATTGCGTCTGTAGCGGCGCTCAGCGAGCGCCTTGCAGACTGCAGGTTTGGTGGCACTCCGCCGAGCGCACAAGCCAATGTAGCGGCGCTCAGTGAGCGCCCTGTAAGGGGCTATTCAAATGCAGAAGAGCACTGGTGCACCGTGGCACTCCCCTGACGTGTCATTCCGAGGAGCGAAGCGACGTGGGAATCTCGCAGTACCATGGTGGATAACAGGTAGGCTATGGCGAAAACGTAACTGCCTTCCCGAGATTGCCACGTCGGCCGTTGGCCTCCTCGCAATGACAAATCTGGGAGCCTTACTCGATCGCCGGGCATGCCTCCAAATTTGCAGCTGCCATAGGCGCTCAATGAGCGCCGCTACAGACGCAATTGGTGCATACCATTTTATCGGCAGCTGGTTCGCATCGGCAGTGCCTTCCCGAGATTGCCACGGCCCCGCTGGGGCCTCGCAATGACAAATCGAGAGTGTTTACCGTTTTGACGATAGCCCGCTTCTTGCGTCGGAGCAGTGCCGGGTCCGGCTGTCCGCTCCCCTACAGGGTGCGCGCAGTCGTTGCTCCTCAGTCCACGCGCTCGAACACCATCGGGTATTCCGAGCCGAACATTCCGCCCCAGTCGCCGCTTTCCTCGTCCTGCGGCGGCGTCAGATAGAGCTTGTTGTCCTCCACGGAATAGTAGAGGATATCCTCCCAGTCCTCCCCGCTCTGCGTCAGGTAGAGGATGCCGTTCGAGGCCGTATAGGTCCCGGATGAGCCGTCCACATCGAGCTGCAAACCGGCAAAAGCCTGTTTCAGCATCGCCTCCTGAACGGGATACTTCTCACACAGCGCGTCCTCCAGCGCATTGAGCTCTTCCCGGAGCGCCTTTGCGTCATAGTCCATGTGATAACTGCCGTCCTCCTCGAACGTGACGAGCATCGTCATCACCGTGGGATCATCCATCTGCAGATCCAGGCCGAGCGCATCGTTGAGCGCATCGAGCAGGTTCGGCGTCAGATCGACCTGCATTTTCCAGGTCCCGGTAAGTACCGCATCCGTCTCTCCCGTCGTCATGTCTTCCCCGTAGAGAAGCCGCGCGATCTGTGCGCCGATGCGCTTCTCCAGCGCCGTCAGCTCGTCCTCGGAGAGGTCGAACAGGCCGACGGGGCTGTCCGAAAGGGCCTCGGGCTGCGTCTCGAGCGCTGTCCAGTGCATTGCAAGCGTTCCGAGCAGGCCCTGCTGCTCCGTCAGGTCAAGCGTCGCCGTAAGCTGCGCGCCGCCGTCCGCGGTGCCATAGCTTACCGTAAGCAGGTCGATCTGCTCGGCACCGTAATCCATTGACAGGCGCGCCGTCAGGCTCTGCGCCGCGTCATCCAGCACGAGCTGCAGGCCATAGCTGCCGGTCTCGTCGCCGACGGCGAGCGTCAGAAGGCCATTCTGACCGGTAAGGCCGCAGACAAACAGGACCTCCGGCTCCGCATCGTCCTCGGCCGTCCAGACCTCGATGCGGCTCCACGGGTTCTCCTCTCCGGCAAGCTGGATGCGAATCGTGATGTCCGTCCCGGATTCGCGGGTCGTCATCTCCCACGCGCGGACCATGCCGTCGCCGTCCACCGAGACGTGCAGCGGCGTGCGCACGCTGTCGATCAGCTCGCCGATCACGGTATCCGTGCTCATCTTCACGCCCATATTGACGGTGAAATCGATCTCATAGGCATCGCAGAAGGCTCTGCACAGGCGCGTGAGCTGCTTTTTGCTGAAATCGATGTCGTAATTCGTGACCGGCACGCTGCGCCCGTCGAGCGTCAGGACGGACGTCCCGGCCTTCGTGACCTTCAGGCTGTCGCCGAAGGTTCGGAGCTTATCCTGCAGATCAGCAGACAGGGCCGGGTCTCTGGCGGTCTCCTCCGGGAACAGATCAAGGTCCTCCACCGAGCCGAGCTCCCCCAGCATTTCGCCGAGGGCGGAATCGGCATAGGCCTCGGCAACGCCGTGCGCCGGGATGCTGTAGACCTCGTCCGTGATGCCGGGCAGCGTGAGCTGCAGCTCCTCCGCATCACCGTAGAACGAAATAGGCAGCGTCCCCTCCCCCCACGGCATGGTCAGCTCGGCCGTGCCGCCGAGGCGGCGCACCGCATTGTCGCGCTGCGAATAGATCTCGGCAGCGAGCGTTTCGCCGTCGGATTCGAACGTGAGCGAGGCCGTCAGCGCGCGCTGCTCGCTCAGCGGGCCCCGCAGCGTCTCGGCAAAGGCCATCAGCTTCTCCGGACGGCCGACCTCCGTCTCGAGGGCAGCGGCAGTCTTCTGCCACGCGCGCTGCACACGGGCCTCGGGCGCATTCCACACGAGGAAGTAATACAGCGCTCCGGCGGCCAGCGCCAGCACAACGACCGGGAGCAGGATCCAGAGCCAGATCCGCTTTTTGCGCTTTTTCGGCGGCTCCGGCGGCAGGTCCTCTCCGGGCATGACCGGCATTTCCGGCGCAGGCTCCGGCATTTCGGGCATTACGGCCGACTCGGGCATCGCCGGTTCCGTTTCCGGCGGGTCGAGCGGGCTGCCGCAGGCGGTGCAGAAGCGCACGTCATCGACAAGCGGCGCGCCGCAGTTATGACAATACTTCATAATTTTCCCTTTCTCTGTCGAAATAACGGTTTGTTAACATTCTCATCCTATCATGAGACGATGGGCCTGTCAAGCAAGTTCCCGGTTTTGCGCATCAATATCTGTGAATTTTTAACACAAACTTCGTTGATTCCGGCCGGAAAAGCTGCTATACTGACAGAGATAACAGGAAGAAGGTATGACTTATGACTTTTGAAGAGATCGAAAAAAATGAAACGATCCGCGCCTATATTTCCAAGGCGGACGAATCGCTCGTGGCGCTGGGCTACACGGAGCACAGCTTTGCCCATGTGACGCATGTGGCGGCTATGGCGGGCTATCTGCTCGAAACGCTCGGCTACGACGCCCACACCGTCGAGCTGGCAAAGATCGCAGGCTATCTGCACGACATCGGCAATCTGGTCAACCGCATCGAACACTCGCAGAGCGGCGCCGTCATGGCGTTCCAGATCCTGACGTCGCTCGGCTTCGGGGCCGAGGACGTCGCGACGATCGTCACAGCCATCGGCAACCACGACGAGGGCACCGGCGTGCCGGTCAACGCCGTCGCGGCCGCCCTCATCCTCGCGGACAAGGCCGATGTGCGCCGCAGCCGCGTGCGCAATCAGGACACGACGACGTTCGACATCCACGACCGCGTGAATTACTCCGTAAAAAAGTCCACGCTGAAGATCAACGAGGACCGCACGCTCGTCAAGCTGAAGCTGACGGTCGACACGCACTTCGGCTCCGTCATGGACTATTTTGAAATTTTCATGCAGCGCATGATCCTCTGCCGCAAGGCGGCCGAAAAGCTCGGCCTGCAGTTCAAGCTCATCATCAACGAGCAGCAGCTGATCTGAGCGGCTCCGCATCCAGATCGCAGTAGGGATACAGCCGCTCCCACCTCCCGGTCTGCGGGTCGCGGGCCACGCTGCTGCAATGCGAGGCAAGCAGCTCGATAATGGGATAGACGTCGATCCAGATCTCGCTGTCGCACTCCTTCTGCGACTCGTCGAAGATCAGCTGCAGGCCGAAATGCAGGTGCACCGTCTCGATATTGTTGACGTTCTCCTGCGCAGAATAGCCCGTGCGGCCCATAAAGCCGATGACGTCCCCCGCCTGCACCCGCTGCCCGACGGCAAGTCCCTCGGCATAGGGCGTGTCTTTGCGAAGATGGGCATAGTAATAATAGCGCTTCCGGTCGTCGGAGCGGATGCCGATGCGCCAGCCGCCGTAGCGGTTCCAGCCGAGCGCCTCGACCGTGCCGCCCTCCACCGCGCAGATGGGCGTGCCGAGCGCACCGAGGATGTCGTTGCCGAGATGCGGCCGTGCATAGCCATAGCTGCGCTGCGCTCCGAAGTCCGGGTAATGCGACCAGGGATAGCCCGCCGCAATGGGCGAGAACGCCTTGAGGCCGTAGGCCGGGATCCACTCCGCTTCGCCGGTTTGCGGATCCGTCCGCCGGATGGCAAAATGCCCGACCAGCCCGCCGAGCGCCGCGCCGTAGGCCGCGCGGTAATAGGAAAAACAGCGCCCCGCCATGCCGGGCAGCCGCTCCGGCGGCGTATCGCCGCGCAGGATCTGCGCCGCCCGCTGTGTGTCCGCCACAGTCACACCCGTTCCGCCGCGCCATGCCGCGGCCAGCGCCAGAATATCGATCCAGTCAAGGGGCTGCTCCCCGCCCTGCGAGGCCATGTCCAGCTCCAGCGCGCTGCGGAGCACCGGCGCACTGAGTCGGAAGTCCACCCAGTGAATGTAGTCCGCCGACGCATGCGGCAGCAGGCCCAGCAGCAGGATCGCGATCAGCACTTTTTTCATCTGCACCACCTCTCCGGTTATTCTGCCGGGGAGGTGGTCGTTTTATGCCGAAAAACAGGCCGCCGATCAAATGGCAGAAACCAGAAGCCCGCCTGTGGCGGCTAAGCACCGGCGCAATCAACAGGCTGTCGTTAAAATGATGGCACAGGCCCCGATTTGTCATTGCGAGGGCGCTTTGCGCCCGTGGCAATCTCGTGCCGTCTCTACCGCTTCGTAATGGCTGTCGTTGAAATGGCATGCACCGATTGCGTCTGTAGCGGCGCTTAGTAAGCGCCTAAGGCAGTTGCAGGTATCGCAGCGGTAATTCAACGGCGCAAGGTAAACAGGCTTGTCATTCCGAGGAGCGCAGCGACGTGGGAATCTTTCGCAACAGCCTGCGAATTCGCCGAAGTCTGCCTGTCATCCAATCGGGTACTGCGAGATTGCACCCCAAGGGCACTTCCTCGCGCTTCGCGCTCAGGGCGCCACGTCGGTCTTCGGCCTCCTCGCAATGACAAATCCGGTGGCCTTGCGCCACAAAAATACTGCCGCAGGAGCAAACCCCTGCGGCAGTATTTTTCCGGATTCAGATGACCTGATAGCCCTGATCCTCGACGGTCTTCTTCAGGAGCGCGTCGTCGACCGGTGCGGACAGCGTCAGGACGGCCGTGCCGCTGACATGGCTGACCTCGGCCTTTTCCACGCCCGGCAGGGCCTCGAGGCACTTCTTCACGCGGGCCTCGCAGTGACCGCACATCATACCTTCGATCTTCATCGTCTTTTCCATGGATGTTTCCTCCTTGTTTTCCTTATGATCTTCAGCCGTTTTTGCAACGGTCTGCTTTGCATGGTTCTTCCGCTTGTGGTCGTGCTTCGTGCTGCGGATGCGGAACAGGTTCAGGCGCAGGGCGTTCGTCACGACGCAGAAGCTCGAAAGGCTCATCGCCGCCGCGCCGAACATCGGGTTCATCTCCCAGCCGAGCAGGTGGATCCACGCACCGGCGGCAAGCGGAATACCGATAACGTTGTAGAAAAATGCCCAGAACAGATTCTCGTGGATATTGCGCAGCGTGGCGCGGCTCAGGCGGATGGCAGCCGGAACATCGAGCAGACGGCTCTTCATGAGCACAACATCCGCCGCGTCGATGGCGACGTCCGTGCCCGCGCCGATGGCGATGCCGGTGTCCGCACGCGTCAGGGCGGGGGCATCGTTGATGCCGTCGCCGACCATGGCAACCTTGCCCTGCTCCTTCAGGCGGCGGATGACGGCCTCCTTGCCGTCCGGCAGGACACCCGCGATGACCTCATCCACACCGGCCTGTGCGCCGATGGCCTTTGCCGTGCGCTCGTTATCACCCGTCAGCATGACGACGCGGATGCCCATGCCCTGCAGCTCCCGGACGGCCTGCGGGCTGTCCGGCTTGATGATGTCCGCCACGGCGATCACACCGAGGAGCTTGCCGCTGCGGCAGAAGAACAGCGGCGTCTTGCCCTGCTCTGCCAGCCGGGCAGCGCGGTCCTGCGTCTCCTGCGGGATCGCGGCAAGGCTCTGCACGAAGGCGAGATTGCCGCCCGCGAGCTTCTGCCCGTCCAGCTCGGCCGTCAGGCCGTTGCCGGGCACGGCGCGGAAGTCTGTGACCTCCGGCGCGTCCATGCCGGCCGCGCGGCGCACCACGGCACGGGCCAGCGGATGCTCGCTGCGCTGCTCGAGCGCATTGGCCAGCCGCAGCAGCTCATCCTCCGTCACGCCCGGCGCGGGCAGCAGGTCCGTGACCTCCGGCTCGCCCTGCGTGATGGTGCCGGTCTTATCCAGCGCGACGATCTCGACGCGCCCGGCCGATTCCAGCGAAGCGGCCGTCTTGAACAGGATGCCGTGTCTTGCGCCGACGCCGTTGCCGACCATGATGGCCACCGGCGTGGCAAGGCCGAGGGCGCACGGGCAGCTGATGACGAGCACGGAGATGGCGCGCGCCAGCGCATAGCCCACGGTCTGGCCGACAAGCATCCAGGCGGCAAATGTGACGAGTGCGATGCCGATGACCGCCGGGACGAACACGCCGGAAACACGGTCGGCCACCTTGGCGATGGGGGCCTTTGTCGCGGCGGCGTCGCTGACCATGCGGATGATCTGCGAGAGCGTCGTATCCTCGCCGACGCGCGAGGCGCGGCAGCGCAGGAAGCCGGACTGGTTCAGGGTCGCCGCGGAGACGGCATCTCCCGCGGCCTTATCCACAGGGATGCTCTCGCCGGTCAGCGCGGCCTCGTTCACGGCGCTGCTGCCCTCCTCGACGACGCCGTCCACAGGGATGGTCTCACCGGGGCGGACGACAAAAATGTCGCCGGTGCGCACCTGCTCGATGGGGACGAGCGTCTCCTTACCGGAACGGACGACAGTCGCCGTCTTCGGGGCGAGCTTCATGAGGCTCTTGAGGGCGTCTGTCGTCTTGCCCTTTGAGCGGGCCTCGAGCATTTTGCCGACGGTGATGAGCGTGAGGATCATGGCGGCGGACTCAAAATAGAATTCGTCCATATAGTGCATGACCAGCTCGGCATCGCCGTGCAGCTGCGCGGCCGTCATGGCAAACAGCGCATAGGTGCTGTAGCCGAAGGCAGCCGTCGAGCCGAGGGCCACGAGGGTGTCCATATTCGGCGCGCGGTGCAGCAGGCTGCGGAAGCCGCTGAGGAAGAAGCGCTGGTTGATGACCATGATGATGATCGTCAGCAGCAGCTCGGTAAGGCCCATGGCGACATGGTTGCCCGCCAGGAAGCCCGGCAGCGGCCAGCCCCACATCATGTGGCCCATGGAGAGGTACATCAGCACGACCAAAAAGCCGACCGAGGCGATGAGGCGGCGCTTCAGCTTCGGTGTTTCACGGTCCTCCAGCGCCTCGAGTGCCTCGGACGGCCGGGCGGCCGACGGCTCTGCGCCCTTGCGCTTTGCGCCATAGCCCGCCTCTGTCACGGCGGCGACAATGGCGGCTTCGTCCGCCGTTCCCTCAACGGCCATGGAGTTCGTCAGCAGGCTCACACTGCACGACGTCACACCCGGCACCTTGGAGACGGCTTTTTCCACGCGGGCACTGCAGGCCGCGCAGCTCATTCCGGTCACTTGATATTGTTCCATCGTTCCCATCCTTTCCGATGTATTTTCGGGATCGCATCACTTCATGAGCTTCTGCATGGTGCGCACAAGCTCGTCGATCACCTCGTCGTTCCCGGCGCGGATATTCTCCGCGACACAGGTGCGGATATGGTCGGCCAGCAGCTCCTTGCAGAAGGCGTTCACCGCCGCGTTGGCTGCGGCCGCCTGCGTCAGAATGTCGGGGCAGTAGGCGTTTTTCTCCAGCATGCCCTTCAGGCCGCGGATCTGGCCCTCGATCCGGTTCAGCCGGTTCATCAGGCTCTTGTATTCCTCGTCCGTGCGGACCTTGGTCTTCTGGCAGCAGCATTCTTCCATGACGGTCACCTCGTTCTTTCAGATACCCCATTGGGGTATCTTGATTATATACCCCTGCAGGGTATTCTGTCAAGATGGAGCGCAGAACTTTTTTCAGTTTTTCCGTTTTTGCGCGTAAAAAACCGCCGGCAAGGCCGGCGGTTCGGGCGCGGCGAGCGTTTACCGTTTTAACAACAGCCGCTGCAAATCCTCAGCGCTCCGTATTTCCATCCGCCAGCAGGGCGGCGATGGCGGGCGGGACATAGCTCGAGACATCCTGCCCGTAGTGGCGCAGCTCCTTGACCATGGAGGACGACACGGCGACGTTATCCGCGCGGAAGTAGACATATTCCAGCGACGGATCGATGAGCTTGTTGACCTCGGCGATGTTTTCCTCGTAGTTGTAGTCCATGTTGTTGCGCAGCCCGCGGACCATATAGCCGATGCCGTGATGCTTCGTATACTCAGCGATGAGGCCGTCATAAATACTGACCTCGCAGTTCGTAATGCCGCTGTCCGCCAGCGCGCGCTCCATGGCCTCCTGCATGCGGCGGCAGTCAAAGGCGCGCCGCTTCTCGGAATTGACGGCCATGACGATATAGACCCGGTCAAAAATGGCCGAGGCCTTGCGCACGATGTCCATATGACCGTTGGTAAACGGGTCGAACGACCCGGGATAGACCGCTTTTTTCTCCATGCGTGTTCCCTCTTTTGCAGATGTCGCGCCGGAAAGCCCGGCACGGTAATTGTAGCGGAACGGCCCGCAAATTGCAACAGAAAAATGCAGCCGCCCGGTTTTCGGGCGGCTGCATGAGAAAACGTCTTATTCGCGGCGAAGAGCTTCGATGGGGTTGAGCTTCGACGCCTTCACGGCCGGGACGAGGCCGAAGATCAGGCCGATGAGGACGGAGAACACCACCGCCACGAGAATGGCGGGGACACTCAGCGCCGTCGGCGTATCCATGAACTTCGAGATGAGCTGCGACATGCCGATGCCGCCCAGCACGCCGAGCAGGCCGCCGATGCCGGTCAGCACGGACGCCTCCGTCAGGAACTGCGCCAGAATGCGGCGGCGCTTTGCGCCGATGGCCTTCTTCAGGCCGATCTCCGCCGTGCGCTCCGTGACGGTCACGAGCATGATGTTCATAACGCCCACGCCGCCGACGAGCAGGGAGATGCTGGCGATCCAGATGAGCTGGTTGTTCGTCGCGCTGCTCATTTCCTGCAGCTGCTGGGCCTGCTTGAGCAGATCGTCGCTGCGGTAGGAATAGCTGTTGTCGCCCGTGGCTTTGCTGGCGATGATCTGATGGCTCGTCAGATAGTCCGCGACAGCCTTGCCCGCGTCGGTCATGGTGTCGGTCGACGTGGCGCGGACGGCCACGTTCTGCGGCTCGTCGAAGCGGTAGAGCACCGGCCAGACGGACGTCGGCACAAAGGCCAGGCCGCTGGACTCCTGCACATACATCGCATAGTCCTTCACGGAGTTGATCCTCGGCTCGAAGCTGGATTTCTGGCTCACCACGCCGACGACCATGAACGGCTCGCCGGAGATCTCCACGATCTTACCGATGGGATCGTCCGAGCTAAAGAGCGTCTTGGCCGCCGTCTCATCGAGGATGACGTTCTTACTGGCCGAGGCAAAGTCGCGGGCCGTAAAGCCGCGGCCGCTGCGGACCTCATAGCCGTAGACGGAGAAATAGTGATCGTCCACGCCGTAGAGCTTGCCGCTGAAGCCCGTGTTGCGGTAATAGAAGCCCTCAACATTCTCGCGGCTGCGGTAGAGCGTCACATCTGCCACGCCGTCGAGGGCAATCATCTCATCGCGCTGCTCGTCCTGCAGGACGCGGATGCCGTCCGGCGTCTGATAGGACATGTCGACGGCCCAGTCATTCTGATAGAGCTGGACATTGACGATATTGCTGCCGGAACCGATGAGATTCTGCTTGATCTGCTCATTCGTGCCCTTGATGGTCGAGATGATCGTGATGATGGAAGCGATACCGATGATGATGCCGAGCATCGTCAGGAACGAGCGGAGCTTATGGCCGAAAACGCCCTGAAATGCAAGCTGGATATTTTCAAACATGCTCTCGCCTCCCGTTAATAGCTGCCGTAGTAGTAGAAATCATCCGAGTTGTCGCTCTCAATGGTCTCTGCGTTCTCCTTCACATCCTTCCCGTAGGGGAAGGCGATCCAGTCGTCGACCGTCAGGCCGCTTTTGATCTCCGTATAGCCCCACTGCACGACGCCCGTCGTGACATACTGCTTGTGCAGGAGCTGATCCTCACCGCGGCGATAGACATAGCTTCCGCCGTCATCCTGCCGGATGAAGCGTGTCTCAATGCACAGGGCATCCTCGCTGGTCGTCGACGCAGCGTTAAAGTAGACGTCGACCCACTCGTCCTCGCGCAGCGGGCTGTCCGCATCGAGCGCAATGAGCATGGTGTAGAAGCTGACGTTCTGGTTGCCGGACGAGTAATAGGGATTATTGGAGGAGGGCACCGGGGTATCGGAGATCTCCGCCACCGTACCGTAGACCTCGCCGTGCTCCCACGACTGGATGCGCATCTGGGTGCCGACCGGATATTTATCGCGGTCAAGCTCCGTCACGCCGGTCTTGACGTAATAACCGCCGCCGCCCGAGACGATCACGACGGGGCTTCCCTCCTGCTTGGCTGTGTCGGGGTCATTCACGCGGAGCACCGTGCCGTCCAGCTTGGACGTTACGACGCCGTTCGCCGCCTCCTGCTTCATGCGCTCCAGCTCGACCTTGTCCATGCGGAGCTTCAGGTCAAGGTCGCGGATTTCCTTCTGCTTCTCGGCGCGCATCTTTGCGATCTCCGCCGCAGTGTATTCGCCGTCATAGTCGACGACCGTGACATCCGGGCTGGCAGAGACATCCGCCGCAGCTGCCCGCAGGGTCTTGTTCTCCTCCTTCACGTCGTCCTGCTCGGGAATGAACACCGTGAAACGGATGGACTGCGTTTCCTCGTCACGCGTAAGCTTCAGCGGAAGCTCACTGAGCAGCTCGGCGTGCAGGGCATTGCCCTCGCGCACCTGGAACACGACCCACAGCTCCGTTTTTTCGCCGAGGAGCTCTTCAAAATAGGACTGATCGTACTGCATATCCGCCGCGCAGAGGTAGAACAGCGGAGAGGCCTGCGTGCCCTCGCCGCCCATGAGATAGGGCAGCTCCTCCGGGGCAATGGGAACGGTCGGCTCCGTCGGCTCAGGCGGCTGGGTCGGCTCGTCCGTCGGCTCCGGCTCCGTCGGCTCCGTGGGGGGATCCGTCGGCTGCGTCGGCACATAGGGGCGCAGGCGGTTGATGTTGGCAAGGTCTTTTTTGGCCTTGTTGAGGTTCAGGTCGTCCTGCTTGACTGCGATCTCCTGCCGCTCGACCTGAATGTCGGAGAGCGTGGTGTCATAGCGGAACAGCGGATCGCCCTTCTTGACGGTCTGACCCTCCTGCACGAGCAGGGCTGTGACGGTCTGCGTATCGGAGGCATAGATCTTCTGCAGGTTATCCGCTGTCACGTTGCCGGACTGCGTACTCTCGTTCGAGAGCCAGCCCATAAGCATGGACACGGGCGCGACCTTGACAGGGTCGCTGCGATGCCCAAGGTACCACAGCACGCCCACGACGATCGCCGCGGCAAGCAGCAGGCTGACGCCCGAAATTACGATCGCTTTGACACTCTTTTTCTTATGCAAGGCTCTCACCGTCCCTTCTGCCGTCTGACAGGATGCCGTCGCGGATATAATTGATCCGCTTTGCGCGCTCGGCGATCTCCTGCTCATGCGTGATCATGATGATCGTAGAGCCGGCGTCGTTCAGCGCGTCGAAAATATCCATGATCTGGTTGCCTGCAGCAGAGTCCAGCGCGCCGGTCGGCTCGTCCGCCAGCAGCAGCTTCGGGCGGCCCACGATGGCGCGCGCAATGGCGACGCGCTGGCACTGACCGCCGGAGAGCTGGTTCGGGCGGAAATTCAGCCGCTGACCGAGGCCCATCATCTGCAGCGCCTCAATGGCGCGCTCGCGGCGCTCCTTCTTGTTCACACCGGCGTACAGCAGCGGCAGGGCGACATTATCCACAGCCGAGAGCTTCGGCAGCAGATAGAAGCTCTGGAACACAAAGCCGAGCAGGCGGTTGCGAATCTCCGCCAGCTGGTTTTCGTTGGCCTTGGTGACATTCTCGCCCGTCAACAGGTATTCGCCGCTCGTCGGTACGTCAAGGCAGCCGATGAGATTCATGAGCGTCGTCTTGCCTGAGCCGGACGGGCCCATGATGGCGAGATAGTCGCCCTCCTCGACCTGCAGGTTGATGTTTTTCAGAATGCGGACGGTCTCCTTGCCCTGCGGATAATCCTTGCAGATATCCTTCATTTCAACGAGCATAGGTGACTCCTCCCGTCTGAGAAGACTCGCCGTCCTCGCTGCCTGCAGACTCCTCTTCGCCGCCCTCGATGAGACCAGTGTCCGCGCTGTCGCCGATAGCGCCGCTGTCCACATAGCCGTCGTCGATGCCGCCGTTGTCGATCATGCCGCTGTCATCGACGCCGTCGCTCGGCTCTGCGCTCGGATCCTCCGTCGGCATGGTGTGCGTCGTCGGGTCGCCCTCCTCCATGCCGTCCTCGGGGAAGGCGATGTAGTCCTCCGCCGCAAGGCCGTCGAGGATCTCATAGGTATTGTAGGTCTCGTCGAACGTGCCGACGGTGACGGTGCGCTTCTCGAGCTTGCCGTCCTTCTCGGCCCAGACCCAGAAGCCCTCCTCCGCAGAGCCCTGCAGGAATGAGGCGTCGAGCTTCATGGTGTCGGAGACCGTGCCGCCGTCCGACGGCTCGATATAGACGTGCTGACCGAGCATCAGGCCGTCCGTGCTGTCGAGCTCGACATAGAACGGATAGTTGCTGGAGCTGCTTGTGTCGTCGGAATTGGAATAGCCGTAGCCATAGGAAAAGTCGGCGTTGCCGGAGCTCGGGTTTTCCGTATCGATCTCCGTGATGGTGCCGGACCAGACGGAATCGTCCACACGGGAGCGGATGACAACGGGAACGCCGACGGCGATGTCGCTGCGGTTCAGCTCGTTGATCTTGCCCTTGACGCGGTAAGCGCCGTCCTGCACCAGCGTGATGTAGGCTGCGGCATTGCCGCTGCTGTCCGTGCCGTTCTCGTTGATGGCCTGCACCTTGCCGTCCACAGGAGCCGTCACATTCGCGGTGCCGGAGCCGGAGGTCATGGAATCGAGTTCCTTCTGCTTGACGGTGATGTTGTACTCCGCTTCCTTCTTGTCGGCCTCAAGTGCCTGGATCTGCACGGTGTAGGAGAGCTGCTCCGAGGTGGGCGCGCTCTTCTTTTCCTTCTCGAGCTGGGAGATCTGGGACGTCAGATCCTTGACGTTGTTCTTCATCTGCTCAATCTCAAGTTTGGCCTTGTCGATGGTGAGCTGCATATCCTCCATATCATAGGTAAACAGGACCTCGCCGGACTTGACCTCCTGGCCGACCTCGACATTGAGCTGCTTGATCTTCCGGCTGGAATCGCGGTCAACCTTGATCTCCTTCTGCGCCACGACGACGCCGGAGCTGGCGTTCGCGCCGCCGAGCGAGCCATAGCCCGTGAGCGCCGCCACAGACTGCACATAAACCGCCGCTTTCCCGGAGCCGCAGGCAGACAGCAGCCCGACCGCAAGCACCAGCGCAAGCAGGCAGCAAAGCATTCGTTTCTTCATCGTAGATCCTCCGTTTCTGCGCCGCAATGGCGCTTCCTCTCAGCCAGCCGAAAAAGTCCCTCTGGTTTTTCGCCGGACTGTTTCCTCTATATAGACGGCGCCGGTGCGCCGTTCGTTCCCTTGTATCGGAAAATAATTCCGTGGAAAAGGTGCCTCAGCGCGCGAGGATGGCCTGCAGGGCAGGCTCGAGCTCCGTCGTGTCGAGCGATTCGACACGGCCCGCATCGCAGGCCTCCGCCACGGCGGGGTCGATAGGCAGGCGCGCGAGCACCGGCAGATGATAGGCCTGCGCCGTCTCGTCCAGATGACTCTTGCCGAAGATCTGATGGCACTTGCCGCAGTCCGGGCAGCGGAAGTAGCTGTAGTTCTCCACAAGGCCGATGACGGGCACATGCATCATCTCGGCCATGCGTACGGCCTTGGCCACGATCATGGAGACAAGCTCCTGCGGCGAGGTGACGATCACGATGCCGTCCACCGGCAGGGACTGGAAGACCGTCAGGGGCACGTCGCCCGTTCCGGGAGGCATATCGACGAACAGATAGTCGACATTTTCCCACACGACGTCCGTCCAGAACTGCTTGACCGCGCCCGCGATGATGGGTCCGCGCCAGAGAACAGGGTCATCCTCATGCTCGAGCAGCAGGTTCACGGACATGATCTGGATGCCGCTTTCCGTCACGGCCGGGTAAATGCCCTCCTCATCCGCACTGGCGCATTCGCTGACGCCGAAGGCCTTCGGGATGGACGGGCCGGTGATATCGGCGTCCAGCACACCGGCGCGGCGGCCGGTACGCTGCATGGCCGTTGCCAGCATGGCAGAAACGGTGCTCTTGCCGACGCCGCCCTTGCCGGACACGACGGCGATGACCTTGCCGATCTTGGACTTCGGATTGGGCTGCGCTTGCAGGCTCTCCGGCTTGCGCTCCGAGCAGGCTTCGCTGCAGCTCGAGCAGTTGCCTCCGCAGGATTCACTCATAATGCAAAAATCTCCTTTTGACCGCTCCGGGGTGTACGGAGCGGATATAGTCATGGTATATTATAGCCGCTGCGGCCTCCGGACACAAGTCCGAAAGCCGCAGAATTCATGAATATTCCATTAAGAAATCCGGCGCGCAGGCCTCACCCCTGCTCCAGCGCCTGCGCGGCCTCCTCCCAGCGAGCCATCAGGTCCTCCAGCTCCGCCTCGCAGCGCTCCTTTTCCGCCGTCAGGCGCAGCAGCTCCTGATAGTCGCTCGCAGCCCCGGCCAGCGCCTGCTCGAGCTGCGCCGCCTCGTCCTCCTTCGCAGCGATCTCCCGCTCGAGCCTGCGGACGAGCTTTTCCAGCTCCTTGCTGCCGGAGACCGGCTTGGCCTGCTTTTCCTTCTTTGGCTGGGCGGGCCGCTGACGGGCAGCCGCCTCGTGCTCCAGAATGGCGCGGTATTTGGCATAGCCGCACGGGAAGTCGCGGATAGCCCCGTCTGAAAGCTCCCAGATACGGGTAGCGAATTTATCGACGAAATAGCGGTCGTGCGAGACGAAGATCAGCGTGCCCTCGTAGTCCTCGAGGGCGCATTCGATCCATTCGCGCGAGGCGACGTCCAGATGGTTCGTCGGCTCGTCGAGCACGAGCAGATTGATTTTTTCATCCATGAGCATGCACAGCCGCAGCCGCGACTGCTCGCCGCCGGAGAGCGTGCCGACGGTCTTGAACACGTCCTCGCCGGAGAACAGGAATGCGCCGAGGCGGTCGCGCGCCGTCTGGGGCGTGCAATTCTTCTCATAGAGCATCGTGTCATAGAGCGTGCGCTCCGGGTGGGCAAAGTGAATGACCTGCGGCAGATAGCCTGACTTGACGGACGGGCCGAACTTGATCTTTCCCTCCGCGGGCAGCTCGCCGAGCAGCACGCGCAGGAACGTCGTCTTGCCGGTGCCGTTGTCGCCGAGCAGGGCGATTCGTTCGCCGCCCCGCACCGTCAGCTCCACACCGGAAAACAGCGTCCGGCCGCCGAACTGCTTGCTGAGATTCTTGACGGTGAGGACTTCGTCGCCGTGGAACTCCTTTTCGCCGAAGCGGGCGCGGAGCGTCTTCTCCTTTGTCGGCCGCTCCGTCTTCTCGATGCGCTCCATGCGGTGCTGGATGGACATGGCGCGGCGGTAGAGCACGCGGTTGTTGATGCCCCAGCCCTTCATGCGCTCGACGGTGAAGCCGAGCTGCTTGAGCTTGGCCTGCTCCTGCTCATACTGCCGGAGCTGATGGTTGAAGCGCTCCTGCTTTTCCTCGAGATAGAAGCTGTAGTTGCCGCTGTAGAACTCGGCCCTGCCCGCAGAGATCTCAATGATGCGCTGCACGACCTGATCAAGGAAATAGCGGTCATGCGAGATCGTCAGGACCGTTCCCTTGAAGTGACGGATGTAGTCCTCCAGCCACTCCACGCTGCGCAGGTCCAGATGGTTCGTCGGCTCGTCGAGCAGCAAGATGTCCGTCTTCTCGAGCAGCAGGCGCGCCAGGTTCACGCGCGTCTTTTCGCCGCCGGACAGGCGGTCGAATTCCCGGCCGCGCATTTCGGCCGGGATGCCAAGGCCGTTGCAGACCTTGTCGACTTCCGTGTCCTGCTCATAGCCGCCGCCCGTCAGATAGGCGTTGCTCAGGCGGTCATATTCGCTTAGATTCGCTCGGGAAGCATCCTTTTCGAGCGTTTTTTCCAGTTCCTCCATCCGGCGCTTCAGAGAGGCCAGCGCAGCAAAGGCCGTGCGCAGCACGTCCTCAACGGAAAATCCGGCCGGATAGACCGGGATCTGGGAGATGAGGCCCAGCTTCTTCCCGGCGGCGATATGGATCTCGCCGGAATCGGGGGACAGCTCCCCCGTCAGCAGGCGGAACAGCGTCGTCTTGCCACAGCCGTTGCGGCCCATGATGCCGACGCATTCGCCCTCGTGAATGTCAAAGCTCAGTCCGTCCAGCAGGGTCTGGCCGACCTCAAAGGACTTGACCAGCTCGTTTACCGAAATATCGATCATCGCAGTTCTCCATAGCGGTGTTGAAATTCTTCGCGCGTCATCAGCAGATTCAGCGCCTGCAGCAGCCCTGCGCTGCCGAGATGCTCCGGCAGGCCAAGCTCCTGCTGCAGCGTGCGGCGGCGCGCCGCGCTGTCCGCCCCGCCGGAAAGCCCGGCGAGATACAGGTCCGTTTTTGTGATGGGGTCCGGCGGCTCCGGCGAGTCCTCCGCCTGTGCCCCGGCCCGCCGCAGCGCCTCGAGCAGCACCTCCGGCGGCATGCCCTCCACGCCGAGCTTGCCCTCCCTGCCGGGGGCGCGTTTGCGGCGCTCCTTGCCCGGCACATCGGGGATATAGGCGTGCAGCACCTGCTCCGGCGGCAGTGCGCCCTTGAGGAAATTGCGGATGACGAAGCCCGCACCGTCGGAGTCCGTTAAAATAATGAGGCCCCGCGCCGCGGCGACCTGCCGCAGAAAGCCGAGCAGCCGCCTGTCCTTCATCACGCCGAAGCCATGCGTCTCGATGACGGGCGCATCGACGAGCTGGCACAGGGCATTTTTGTCATAGCGCCCCTCGACGACGATGGCCTGCCGCAGCTTAATCATGGCGGGCCTCCTCGGCGAGCTGCAGGATCAGAAGCTCCAGAATCCGCGCCGGGTCGTCATAGGACGTCTTCATCTGCCGGTCGGCCTCGCAGCACAGCAGCACGGCCTGCGCACAGAAGCGGTCCGACAGCCGCCGCGCCTGCGCAAAGCACTTGTTGGCCGCAAACGGCGCGACGCCGCAGAGCGAGGCAAGGTCCTGCGAGGTCTTCCCGGCCGCCTGCAGGATGCGCGCGGCATGGAGCCTGCGCATATGGCTGCCGACCGCGCCGAGCATGGCGATGGGCTCGGCCCGCAGCTTGAGCATGACGCTCAGGCGCTCGAGTGCGCGGTCAAATTCCCGCTGGCCCAGCGCGTCGGTGATCTCAAAGACGACCGCCTCGAGCGTCGGCTCCACAACGGCGTCGATGTCTGCGCGGACGATGTCGTCCGCGCCGGAATAGGCGCAGATCTTTGCGATCTCGGCATCGAGCCGTGTCATGGACGAGCCGCAGCGCTGCAGCAGATAGCTACAGAGCGCGGGCGAAATATTCTTTTTCTCTGCACGGAAGTGCCGCACGATCCACGCCGTGAGGTCGCGCTCGGTCTGGTAGGCGAACTCCGCCAGCACGGCGTTTTTCTCCATGGCGTCCCAGAGCTTTTTCTTCCGCTTGTCCGGCTTGAAGTCCGCATAGACGAGTACAAGGCAGGCATAGTCCGGGATGTCGGAAAACAGCGCCGCCAGCTGCGTGCGGTCATCCTCCGGCAGGGCGAACAGATCGACGTCGTCGACCTGGATCATCGTGCGCTCCGCCATCATCGGCAGGGCCTCGAGGCTCTCCGAGAGGACCTGCATCGAAAAATTCTCCGATGTCAGGCGGTGGAAGTTGAAGTCCTCCGTCGGCCCGTCGACGAGCTGCCTGCGCAGCATGGAAAGATAGTAGCGGCGAAGATAGTCCTCCTCGCCGTAGAGCACATAGAAGCTGCCGGGCGTCTTCTGCGCCAGGTCGCCCTTCAGGCGCGCATAGCCGCCGGATTCCGCTTTTTTTGCCATAGCCTTACCTCGTGATCGTAATATCGCCCGCCTGATCCGTGCGGTATACGGCCGCGCCCGCCTCCGTCAGGCGATCGAGCACGGCCTGCGCGGGATGGCCGTAGGAATTGTCCGCGCCCACGGAAATGACTGCGATCTCCGGCGAAACGGCCTGCAGCAGCTCCGGCGCGGTGGAACCGGCCGCGCCGTGGTGCCCGACAACGAGCACCTCCACCTGCGGCAGGCTGTGCGTATCGGCCAGCACGCGCTCCGCGGCGGCCGGCATATCGCCCGGGATCAGTATATCATATTCTCCCGCGGACATCAATGCGGCAAGCCCGCAATTGCGCGAGCCGGGCAGGACCGGCGCAAACAGCCGCAGGCTGCCGCCGGAAAAATCAAGCGTCAGGTCCTCCGTGACAAAGACGATCTCCGTGCCGCAGCGCTCCGCCGCAGTCAGGATCGCCTCGCGGCTGTCGCTCTCCTGCTCCGGCAGGAACAGCCGCCTTACCTGCACCCGCGCCATGAGCTGCGCGGCCCCGTTGCAGTGGTCCGCATCCAGATGCGTCAGAATGAGGCCGTCGATGGACGCTTCACCGCCCATGCGAAGCTCGCGTGCAGCCGTCTCACCGACGGCCTCTCCGCCCTCGCCGCCGCAGTCCACCACAAATGTCGCACCGCCGCCCCGCAGAACGGTGCAGGCGCCCTGCCCGACGTCCAGCGCCGTCATGGAGACGGGGTCCGTCTCCCACAGGGCCGCGCCGAGGATCGCTGCCGTCAGCGTCACGGCTAGGCAGGCCGCAAACACGCCGGGCTGCCTGCGCCGCTGGAGCAGAAAGATCACAAACATTCCGGTCGCGGCAATGAGCCAGACGCACAGGAGTGTCCGGTTGAGATAAACGGCAGCATAGGGAAGCCCGGCCGCCGTGGTGACGATGCCGCGCGCCAGCCGGAGCAGCCACGCCGCGGGCCACGCTGCGATCCGCCCGAGCGGCAGCCACACAAGGCCCAGCACAGCCGTGATGCACCCGAGCGAGAACGCAAGGCTGAACAGCGGCAGGGCCAGCAGGTTCGTCAGCGGAGCGGCCAGCGAGATCGACCGGAAATACCACGCCGCCAGCGGCAGCGTGAAGGCCAGCGCACCGAGCGTTGCCGCAAGCGACACACAGATCGCGCGCAGCAGCCGCGCCGGAAGCGGATGGCGCTCCCGCAGGGCCGCGACATGCAGCCTGCCCTGCAGCCAGCCGTTCAGATCGCCGGAAAACAGCTGCAGACCCGCCACGGCGGCAAACGACAGCTGCAGGCCGACGTTTGCAATGGCGCGCGGATTCGGCAGGAGCAGCAGAAGCAGGGCGAAGCACAGAGACGTCGGCCCGTCGTTCTCGCGCCCGAGCAGCGGTGCGAGCAGCAGCACGGCATTCATGACCACGGCGCGCGTGACGGAGGGCCGAAAGCCCAGCATGGCAGCAAAGAAGACCATCACCGTAATGCCGACGCCCGCCGTCAGCCGCCTGCGCCGCAGACACAGCAGGCGCACCACGCCGAGCAGCAGCGTCACATGCATGCCGGAGACCGCCACGATGTGGGAGATGCCCGCATCGGACATGGCCGTCTGCAGAGCATAGTGCAGGCCGGACGTGTCGCCCGTCACCAGAGCGATGGCAAGCGGCGCAGTATCGGCCGGAAAGCAATTCGTGATCGTGCGCTGCACGGTCAGCAAAGCCCGCTGCGGCGCATAGCGCAGCGACACCTGCTCCGGATGTTCCCATTCGGCCTCGCCGCGGGCAAAGCCGAGCAGGAGAGTGTCATTGGAAGCCAGATACAGGGAATTCCCTGTCTCCGTCACATCCGCCGTGACGCGCACGCGGTCGCCGAGCGCGGCATCCTCCGGCGCATTGCGGAGATAGAGCTGCATGCGGTTCCCCTGCAGCAGGGCAAGGCAGCGATAGCCGTATTGTGTCCTTTCCGGCAAGCTGCAGACCTCGGCCTCGATGGTCTGCCCCTCGCCGCAGAGGGCACGGACGGACACGAGCCGCCCGGCATCCGCCCAGCACCAGAGAACCCCGGCCGCAAGGCCGAGGGCGATCGTGCGCACGCGCCGGACCGGGTCGCCGTGCAGGAACAGGAGCACGGCAGCAAGGGCCGCGAGGCACAGACCGGGCAGCCAGCCCCACGCAGCCGGGAGCGCATAGGCGCACAGCGCGGCTGCCGTCGCAAACGCCGCGGAGAACATCGCGAGAATGCGCATGGTCCGCCCTCCCTTCCGCCGAAAAAACCGGGGCGGGCTATTGCCCGCCCCAGCGTTGGTGATCAGATTCGTTTTTATTCTTAATTGAAAGAGCCGAGCGTCTTGCCGCCGAGCACATGGAAATGCAGGTGCTTCACGGTCTGACCGGCGTCCTCGCCGCAGTTCGTCACGACACGGAAGCCGTCGGCGAAGCCGAGCTCCTTCGTGAGCTTCGCAATGACGGCGAAGATGTGACCGACGAGCGCGGCCTGCTCCTCGCCCAGCTCTGCGGCCGAGGCGATGTGGGCCTTCGGAATAACAAGGAAATGCTGCGGTGCCAGCGGCTGGATGTCGTAAAACGCCAGGCACTGCTCGTCCTCATACAGTTTCTTCGAGGGGATCTCGCCTGCCAAAATGCGGCAGAAAATGCAGTCGTTCATATTTTTCCTCCCAGATTTACGCCAGATGCGTGGTGACAAAATCATCCACGCCCGCCAGCGCGTCGTCCAGCTTCAGCAGGTCGCGGCCGCCGCCCATGGCGGAATCGGGCTTGCCTCCGCCGGAGCCGCCGCAGGCTGCGGAAACCTCTTTGATGAGCTGACCGGCCTTGATGCCGCGGCCGACCGCGTTCTTGCCGCAGACGGCAAGCAGCGTGATCTTTTCGCCCTGCGTGCTGGCCAGCACGGCAACGGCGTCCGGCTCACGGTCACGGATCTGGTCGCCCATCTTGCGCAGGTCGTTCGGCGCGATGTCATTGCGCATGACGGTCAGGACCTTCAGGCCGCCGACCTCGCGCGCTGCAAACAGGCAGCGGTCGATCTCGCCGCTGAACAGCTTGTCCTTCATGGCGTCCAGACGCTGCTTGAGCTCCTTGACCTCGCCGACCATGGCGTGGGCGCGCTGCATGAGCTCCTTCGGCGTCGTCTTCAGCTCGTGGGCGATATCCAGCAGCAGGCGGCTCATCTGCTCCGTCTGGCGCAGGACCTCCTTGCCGGTGTAGGCCTCGATGCGGCGCACGCCGGAGGCAACGGAGGCCTCGGACAGGATGCGGAACGGGCCGACCTTTGCGGTGTTGTCCAGATGCGTGCCGCCGCAGAACTCCAGTGAATCCTCGCCCATCTTCACAACGCGCACGGTCTCGCCGTACTTCTCGCCGAACAGGGCCGTTGCGCCGAGCTTCTGTGCCTCGGCGATCGGCAGGACCATCGTCTCGACCGGCTCACCGCGCAGCACCATCTCGGAGACCTGATTACCGATCTCCACCAGCTCCTCCGGCGTGACGGCGGAGAAGTGCGTGAAGTCAAAGCGCAGGTGATCCGGCTCCACGAGAGAACCGGCCTGATGGCAGTGCTCGCCGAGCACGCGCAACAGCGCGGCCTGCAGCAGATGCGTGGCCGTATGAGCGCGGCGGATGGCGGCGCGGCGCTCAGGATCGATCATGATCTCGCAGGATTCGCCCAGCTTGATCGTGCCGCTCACGACGCGGCCGTAATGCATGAATTTGCCGCCCTTGTTCTTCTGCACGTCCGTGACCTCGAACACGCCGTCCGGGCCGGTGATCGTGCCGTGGTCGGCGACCTGACCGCCCATCTCGGCGTACATCGTCGTCCGGTCGAGCACCACGATAGCCTCGACGCCTGCGGCGATCTCGCTGCGGGACTCGTCCTCCGCCACGATGGCAAGCACGGTGCCCTCGGTCTCGTTTTTGTCATAGCCGACGAACTGCGTCTCGGGGATATCCTGGCCGAAGTCGATACCGGCCCAGCCGAGGTCGCCGAGGGCCTTGCGCGCCTCGCGCGCGCGGACCTTCTGCTCCTGCATGAGCTTCCGGAAGGCTTCGAGGTCGACCTCCATGCCCTCCTCGCGCGCCATCTCGACCGTCAGGTCGATCGGGAAGCCGTAGGTGTCATAGAGCTTGAAGGCATCTGCGCCGGAGAAGACGGATTCGTTGTTTTCCTTATGCTGCGCCAGCATCTCGGAGAAAATGCGCATGCCGCCGTCGATCGTGCGGGCGAAGTTCTCCTCCTCCACGCGGACGACGCGGGTGATATAGGCGGCGCGCTCACGAAGGTCGGGATAGTGGCCCTCGTTCTCGTGGATAACGGTCTCGACGACATCACACAGGAACGGATGGTCCACGCCGAGCAGCTTGCCGTGGCGGGCGGCGCGGCGGAGCAGGCGGCGCAGCACATAGCCGCGGCCCTCATTCGAGGGCAGCACGCCGTCGGAGATCATAAAGACGGATGCACGGATGTGGTCCGTGATGACACGCAGCGAGACATCCTTCTCATGGCTCATGCCGTAGTGCGCGCCGGTGATCTCCGTGACCTTGTGGGTGATGTTCATGACGGTGTCGACATCGAACAGGGAGTCAACGTCCTGGCAGGCAACGGCCAGACGCTCGAGGCCCATGCCGGTGTCGATGTTCTTCTGGACGAGGTCGGTATAGTTGCCGTGGCCGTCGTTGTCAAACTGGGAGAAGACGTTGTTCCAGATTTCCATATAGCGGTCGCAGTCGCAGCCGACGGTGCAGCCGGGCTTGCCGCAGCCATACTTCTCGCCGCGGTCATAATAGACCTCGGAGCAGGGGCCGCACGGGCCGGAGCCATGCTCCCAGAAGTTGTCCTCCTTGCCGAAGCGGAAAATGCGGTCGGCCGGGATGCCGATCTCCTTGTTCCAGATCTCGAACGCCTCGTCGTCGTTCTCATAGATGGACGGATACAGGCGGTCCTCCTCGAGGCCGCAGACCTTCGTCAGGAATTCCCAGCACCAGGCAATGGCCTCATGCTTGAAATAGTCGCCGAATGAGAAGTTGCCCAGCATCTCGAAATAGGTGCCGTGGCGCGCCGTGTGGCCGATGTTGTCGATATCGCCGGTACGGATGCACTTCTGGCAGGTGCAGACACGGCGGCGGGGCGGCGTGACCTCGCCCTTGAAATAGGGCTTCATCGGCGCCATGCCGGAGTTGATCAGCAGCAGAGACGCATCGTTCTGCGGGATCAGAGAAAAGCTGGGCAGGCGCAGATGGCCCTTGCTCTCGAAGAACGAGAGGAACATCTCGCGCAGCTCATTGACGCCATACTTTTTTGTGGCCATGGGAATCATCCTCCTGAAAATACTCGGAATAAAAAGCAGACCCCACCCCCGGATATAGGGGCGAGGCTTCTCGCGGTACCACCCTAATTACCGCAGCGCGGCATCTTAGTCATCGGATAACGGGGATGGGCCGTCCCGCTCGTCGCGGGCCGCTCGGAAGTGGCGGTCTGCAGCATCGGCCGCAGGGCTTGCACTCTCCCCTGCTCGCTGACGGTTCTGCCGCAGATTGGCTTCTTCAACGCGAATTCTCACGATTCTTGGACTATTCTATCAGCGGACGCGTGATTTGTCAACCATTTTTCGCGCCGGTACGGCCCGCCCGCTTAATACAAACTTAATTTCTTCTGGCTTATATTTTTAATATCTCCGGGGTACAATAATACCAGAAGCGTTGAGTTAATCTTTTTCATTTTCCCCCTCTTACTTTAAACCGGGAGTTGCAGGTAAGCCAGCCACTTGCCTGCAATTCTTTTTGGGATTCTTCCCCAAAAATCCCAGGCTAAACCAGATCGGCTGCCCCGTCCTAGGCGTGGGAGCCGTCAACTTCAAATAAACTTAATATTTTCTTGGTTTTCTTCTTAATAATTCCCGGATATAATATGGAT
>NZ_DBFZUT010000071.1:0-22860 GCF_048519415.1 Faecousia sp.
TACTCTTATTGACCGTTTCACAAGTTGATGTGCTTTCGCACCGGTTATAAAGTTACCAACTTATAAAATTTGAGCTTTTAACTCCATCAATAAGGCGTTGCCGCCATGTGGAAAGACTGCTGAAACCCCCTTGCGCAGCGCGCAAGGCTTACTGCTTTCCATACTTGCTAATACTATCATGATTTCCGAATCGTGTCAAGAAAATGCGGGAAAGAATTCGACAAAAAATTGGAAAAGATACGGAATACGGAATCAGAAATAGCGGCATGGCCCGATGAGGACCATGCCGCTCAGGCTATCAAAGAATGCCAAGTCAATAGTTTCGGAGGGAAGAAAAGTGTGAAAGGAAACCGTCAGGGTGTCCTTTCGCGTTCGATCACCCGCCGCAGCGGCAGAATTGCAAAATCATGCTCTAAAAATTGATTTTGCAATTCTGAAAGCAGCTTGGCAGAAAAGCCCGATGGGACTTTTATGACAAGCTGCGGCATGGCCCGGCGAGGACCATGCCGCTGAGGGTGCAGTATCGAGATGGGCATCCCGCCTTAGTCCTGCAGGACGCGCCGGAATGCGGGAAGGCTCCGCTGGATCATGGCGGGATCGACGCAGGTGCTGATGCGGAAGAAGCCGGGGCAGCCAAAGCTGTCCGCCGGGACGAGCAGCAGATTTTCCTTTTTGGCGCGTTCGGAGAAGGCGTGGGCGTCGCCGCCCGGGGCCTTGACCATCATGTAGAATGCGCCCTCGGGCTTCACGCACTCGTAGCCCATTTCCGACAGCGCGTTGTAGAGCGTGTGGCGGTTTTTGTCATAGGCCTCGAGGTCGGGACGCAGACCCGTGGCGCGAGCGATAACACGCTGCATCATGGACGGCGCGCAGACATGGCCGAAGGCGCGGGATGCACCGGCGACTGCGGCATGCAGCTTGGCACTGTCCGTTACGCTGTCGGGGATGCAGACGTAGCCGATACGCTCGCCGGGCATGGACAGCGACTTGGAGTAAGAATAGCAGATGACAGTATCGCGGTAGATGCCGGGGATATACGGGACTTCGGCATTGTCATAGACCAGCTCGCGATAGGGCTCGTCGGCAATGATATAGATCGGGTGGCCGTATTCCGCGCTCTTGCGCTCGAGCAGGGCTCCGAGGGCCGTGAGTGTCTCGCGGCTGTAGATCACACCGGAGGGATTGTTCGGAGAATTGACCAGAACGGCCTGCGTGTGCGGCGTGAGCGCGCGCTCCACAGCGGCGATATCGACCTGGAAATTCTTCGTATCGGGCGGGACCTCGACGAATTTGCCGCCGTTGTAGGACACAAAGACCTGATATTCCGGGAAATACGGGGCGATGGCGACGAATTCGGCATCGTCCACAGCCAACGCGCGGAGGACGGCGACAAGGGCTGGGGCCGCGCCGCAGGTGAAGAAGATGTTCTCCGGGCGGATCGTATCGCCGCTGCGCTGCGTCAGATCGTCGGCAACAGCCTGCTGGGCCTCCTTCGCGCCGCCTGCGGGCGTGTAGCCATGCAGAGCAAGGCTGTCACCCTCTAGAAGCTCGCGGATGATGGAGGCGACCTCCTCCGGCGCGGGTACGGAGGGATTGCCGAGCGAATAGTCATAGACATTTTCCTTCCCGACGACGGCTGCCTGACGGAGACCGTACTCGAACAGCTCGCGGATGCCGGACTTCTTTTCTCCCAAATGGACAAGGCTCTCCGAGATCATCCCTGCCCCTCCTTTCCATTTACTCCGTTTAAAATATGATAGATGCGGGCATTTTCCTCGCCCTGCAGGATGCGCATGCCGCCGAGGGCCAGCGCCTCCATTTCGTTTTCACCGGGCATGACGCAGACCGGCGCGATGAATTTGACGTAGTCCTCCACACGCTCCGTCAGCATTTTGGAGTTGGCCACGCCGCCCGTCAGAATGATGGCGTCGCAGTCGCCCTTGAGCACGATGGACAGCAGGCCAATGGCCTTGGCGATCTGATAGGCCTGCGCCTGGAAGATCAGGTCGGCATGGCGGTCGCCGTCGCGGATCATCTGCTCGATGACGCGGCAGTCGCTCGTGCCGAGGTGGGCATACATGCCGCCGCGGCCGCGGATCTTTTTCCGCATTTCCTCATAGGTATATTTGCCGGAATAGCAGAGCTTGATGAGCCCGAGCGAGGGCACGCAGCCGGAGCGCTCCGGGGAGAACTGGCCGTCGTCGTCGCCGACGGAGTCGATGATCTCGCCGTGGCGGTGCACACTGGCGGAAATGCCGCCGCCGAGATGCGCGACGATGAGGTTCAGCTCCTCATAATGCTTGCCGTGCTCACGCGCATAGCGCAGGGCCATGGCGCGGCTGTTGAGCACATGGCAGAAGCTGCGGCGCTCAATATCGACAAAGCCGGTGATCTTGGCGACGTCCGTCAGCTCGCCGGACGTCACGGCGTCGTAGATATAGGCGGGGATGCCGAGCGGCGCAGCGATCTCGCGGGCCAGCAGGCCGCCAAGGTTTGAGGCGTGCGGCTGGCTGAGGTCGTCGTCCACAAGGGCATGGCACAGGTCTTCGTTCACAAGGTAGCCGCCCGTCTTCAGGCCGAAGACAAGGCCGCCGCGGCCAATAACGGCTGCAAGCTCCTCCGGATGCACGCCGCTGCGGTCGAGGAAATCGCGGATGACGGCCAGACGCATCGGCACCTGATCGCCGATGCCATGATACTGCTGCAGTGCAGCGGCATCATGCTCCAGATTCTCCTGCAGAAGCTTCTTCGCCCCGTCGTAGAGCGCCAGCTTCGTGCTGGTGGAGCCGGGATTGATGATCAAAAGCTTCATTCTGCATTCTCCTCGCGGCTGCTGCTCATCAGTGCACAGACGAGCAGCGAATGGTACTTCTCTTCAAAGCTCGCGCTGCGGGAATTGAGTGCGATGGGGCACTTTGCACCCGTGACGACGCCGACCATTCTGGCCCCGGCGAACAGGACGAGCGACTTGACCATCATGTTGCCTGCCGCCATGCCGGGCACGAGCAGAATATCCGTCTCGCCGGTCACGGGGCTTTCATAGCCCTTGATCTGCGCGGACTCGCGGCTGAGGGCCAGATCGAGCGAGATGGGGCCTTCCACATAGCACGGGCCGAACGCGCCCTCGAGTGCGGCCTGCTTCAATGCCGCCGCATCGACGGTCTCGATGATCTTCGGGCTGACATTTTCGGCCGCGCAGACGGCGGAGACGAGCGGGCGCTCATAGCCGAGGCCGTGGAACATGGCGACGGCGTTGTGGGCGATGGCCTTCTTCCCTTCCAGATCCGGATTCGGGATCATGCCGCCGTCCGTCACGCCGAGCAGCTTCGGGTAGCCCGGCAGCTCCAGCAGCGCCACATGGGACATGGGGCGGCCAAGGCCGATGCCGGTCTGCTTGTTGACGACGGCCTTCAGAATGGTCGCCGTCTGCATCAGGCCCTTCTGCAGGAAGCCTGCGCGGCCTTCGCGCACGAGAGAAACGGCAATGGCGGCCGCCTCTTCGTCCGTTGCAGCGGGGATAACAGTCTCCGGTGCGATGGTGTGGCCGAGGCTGCGGCCGATGGAGAGAATCTCCTCCGGGTGGCCGATGAGCAGATAGTTCAGAATGCCCTCCTGCGCGGCGTGGAGCACGGCCTCGAGGGTGTGCGCGTCATGCGCGCACGCAACGGCAACGGTCTGGGGCCGGACTGCGCCGGCCCTTTCCCGAAGCTCGGTAAAGCTGTGGATCATGGTTCCTCCGATCTTAAAGCTGCACGGCATCATGCCCGGCGCGGTAGGCGCGCAGGTTCAGCTCGCGGAATTTCGGCGGGACGGTCTCGGCGATGACGGCTTCCCAGTCGATGTCGTCCATGCCGAGCGCCTTGGCCATGGAGCCGAAGAGCACGATGTTCATGCATTTGGCATTGCCGAGCTGCTCGGCGATCTCGCCCGCCTTGAGCACATGGCAGCGGAAGTGCTGCTGCATGGCCTCGAGGCAGCCGTTGGGATACTCGCACAGACCGGCGGCAATGCTCGAAGATGCGATCTCGTAATCGTTGATGACGGCAACGCCGTCAGGCTTCAGATAGTCCGCATAGCGGACGGCTTCCATTTTCTCGAACGCGACGATGATGTCTGCCGCACCCTTGCCGATGACGGGAGAATAGACCTTCTCGCCCCAGTGGACCTGCGTGGAGACGCTGCCGCCGCGCTGGCTCATACCATGGACCTCGGACATTTTGACGTCGTAGCCCGCCTTCATCAGGCCGTTGACCAGGACCTTGGCCGTCAGGATGGCGCCCTGACCGCCGACGCCGACAAGGAGTGCGCTCTTTGTTGCTTTCATGGCTCAGTTCTCCTTTCTGGAAATGGCGCCCTTCGGGCAGACCTGCGCGCAGACCGTGCAGCCGACGCACTGGTTCGGATCGATGTGGGCCTTCTTGTCGCGGATGGTGACGGCCGGGCAGGCTACCTTCAGGCAGCGCTTGCAGCCGACGCATTTTTCTTCGTCCACCACGCATTGGCCAATGTTGTGCTTGATGCGCTTGATGAGCAGGCACGGGCGGCGCGTGATGATGGCAGCGGGGACCTCGGAGGCAAGCGCGTTCTGCACGGCCTGCTCCATGGCCTCAAGATCCTGCGGATCGACGATGTAAATATTCTTGTAGCCGTAGGCGGCGAGGATGTCCTCGATCTTCAGGGCCTCGGCAATGTCGCCCTGCAGATTGCGGCCGCTGCCGGGATTCTCCTGATGGCCGGTCATGCCGGTGATGGAGTTGTCGAGCACGACGGGGATGAGGTTGCCCTTGTTGTAGATGATCTCGGCCGCGCCGGTCATGCCGCTGTGGAAGAACGTCGAGTCGCCCATGACGCCGAAGACCTTGCGGTCCGTCTGACCGGTCAGCTCGAAGGCCTTGGACATGCCCATGCCGATGCTGAAGCCGCCGCCCATGCACACGACGCTGTCCAGCGCACTCAGGGGCGCGGAGCCGCCGAGGGTATAGCAGCCGATATCGCCGGAGATCACGAAGTCCTTGTGCCGGGACATCGTATAGAAGAAGCCGCGGTGCGGGCAGCCCGGGCACAGTGCGGGCGGACGGGACACGGCGGAGACGCCGACGTCGACCGTTTCAGCCTTCCGGCCGAAGATGCGCTCCTTCAGAAGCTGCGGATTCAGCTCATAGAGCTTGCCGGTCAGGCTCTTGCCCTCACAGGCGATACCGGCCGCGCGGATCTGGGATTCCATAAAATCGTCGAGCTCCTCGATGATGTAGAGCTTCTCGACCTTCTCTGCGAACGAACGGATGAGGTCCATCGGCAGCGGATTCGTCAGGCCGAGCTTCAGGAAGGACGTGTCCGCCGGGAAGGCGTCCTTCGCATATTCATAGGCAATGGAGGCGGAGATGACGCCGACCTTGGTGCCGTTCAGCTCCATCCGGTTCAGCGGGGACGTGCAGCCGTAGGCCTCGAGAGCCTCGAGCGTCTTTTCCAGCTTCGGGTGGTTCAGGAAGGCATTTGCCGGGGAGGCGATGTTCTTGCGCGTATTGCGGGCATAGGGCTTGGCCTCCTGCTCCTCACGCTCGCCGAATGTCACGATGCTCTTGGAGTGCGCCACGCGCGTCGTGGTGCGGAAGAGCACGGGAATGTCGAACTGCTCGGAAATGCGGTAGGCCTCACGCATGAAGTCCAGGCATTCCTGCGAATCGGACGGCTCGACCATGGCCAGCTTCGCTGCGCGGGCATAGTGGCGGTTATCCTGCTCGTTCTGGGAGGAGTGCATGCTGGGATCGTCTGCGGAGACAATGACGAAGCCGCCGCCGACGCCGTTGTAGGCAGCCGTGAAAATGGGGTCTGCCGCAACGTTGACACCGACATGCTTCATCGCACAGAGGCTGCGCACACCTGCGAGGCTTGCGCCGTAGGCCACTTCCGTCGCGACCTTTTCGTTCGGCGCCCACTCACAGTAAAGCGAATCACGATACTGGGGCAGCGCCTCGAATACCTCCGTGCTGGGGGTACCGGGATAAGCGGAACAGACTTTTACGCCGGCTTCATAGGCGCCGCGCGCAATGGCTTCGTTGCCGGAGAACAGAATTCGATCCAATGCGATTACCACCTTTCTGCGAAGTGCTTCTACGCAATTCGTACAAATTAATTTTATGCAAAGACTTGAAAATTGTAAAACACGATAATATAATAACGATATTAGATTTGCTTATAGCATGAAGGAGGGTGAATGTGTCTATGACGATCGCGCAGGTGCTCTATGTGCTGGAGATCGCGGACTGCCGCAGCATTTCGGCGGCCGCAGAGCGGCAGTTTATTTCCCAATCGGCGCTGTCGCAGCAGATCCAGCGGCTCGAGGGCGAGCTTGGCTATCCCCTGTTCGTCCGCACGCCCCGCGGGCTGACGCTGACGGCAGCGGGCGAGACGTTCTGCCGGGAGGCCCGGCCGGTCGCGGAGCAGTGGCAGCGGCTCTGCAGCGCCGTCAAGCCGGACGGACGGCGCGGGCGCAGGCTGCGCATCGGTATGGGCGCGCGTGTGTACTCCAACCGGCTGTTTCAGGATATTGCACGCTATTTTGACAGCCACCCCGAGATCGATGTGACGTTCGTCACGGAGGCCGGGCTCGACGTGCTGGCGGGTCTGCGCGACGGCTCCATCGATCTGGCGCTCGACCGCCTGCCCGCCGGAGAGGAGGGTGACCCTTCCCTGTTCGTCTGCGACCTTGTGCAGGAGCGCCAGTGCGTGCTCATGTCGCCGGACGATCCCCGTGCGGCCCTCCCCTGGCTGTCGTTCGGCGATCTGCAGGGCTGCAACATGATCTCCGGCCTTGAAAACTCGGCCGAGGACCGCATGCTCCGCCGCACCTGCCAAAAGTACGGCATTTCTCTCAGCCGTGTCTACCGCTCCGACGGCATCGATACGAACATGCGCCTTGTGCGCGACGGCATGGGCGTTGTGCTCGGGCCAGAATCGTTCGCTTCCTACTACGGCGTGTCGGCCGTGCCGCTGCATCCGGAGACATTTGTGTCGCTGAAATTCATCTGTCTGCAGAGCGGCATGAAGAAGAAGGACGTACAGCTGTTCCGCTCCTATCTCTGCGGTGTCTGCCGCAGACGCGGGACGGCCTGTGAGCGTTGCACCTCGCCATGTACTTGATAAAAAAACCGCACCGGCGCTGCCGGTGCGGTCGTTATTTTTATTACTCGTTCGGATAGGTTTCGAGGAAGGCGTGGAAATGGCGCATCGGCAGATCGTGGCCCTTGACGATGCGGACGTTCGGAATGGACTCGCGGTCCTCATACAGCGCCTTCACGGCGGCGATGACATAGTCCATGTGCTCCTGCGTCAGCTGGCTGCGGTTGATGGCGAAGCGGACGACATTGCAGACCTCCGCCTTCTGCTCCGGGGTTTTGAGGTCGTACTCCATGGAATAGTTGCCAAGCTCTGCCGTACGGATGCCGTAGCGGCGGATGAGCTCGATGGAGAAGCCCTGACCCGCGAAGCTCTCCGGCGCGCGCTTGTTGTCGAAGAATTCGTCCATGTTGATGTAGACGCCATGGCCGCCTGCGGGCAGGACGACGCCCTTGACACCGGCCTTATAGAAGCCCTGAGCCAGATATTCGCACTGCTTGACGCGCTGGTCGAGATAGTCGAAGTTCTGGCACTCATACAGGCCGGCGGCCAGCGCCATGATGTCGCGGCCGGACATGCCGCCGTAGGAATCGTTGCCGTAGCAGGAGATCTGCTTGACCTTGAGCTGGATGCCGACATCGTTTTTGACCGTGCCGTCCTCGTTGAAGTCCGAGAAGTTCTTCCAGAACAGGCCGCGGTCGCGGAAGGCCAGAATGCCGCCCATGTTCGCGTGGCCGTCCTTCTTCAGCGAGGCCGTAAAGCCGTCGCAGCAGGCGAACATTTCCTTTGCGATCTCCGCAATGGACTTGTCGGCGCAGCCTTCCTCATTGACCTTGATGAAGTAGGCGTTCTCGGCCCAGCGCGCGGCATCGAGCATGAACGGGATGCCGTACTTATGGGCGATGCGGCTGCTCTCGCGCAGGTTGGCAAGCGAGACGGGCTGGCCGCAGACCGTATTGTTCGTGATGGTCGTGTAGACGAGCGGAACGTTCTCCGGCCCGAGCTTTACGATAAGCTCCTCGAGCTTTTCGGTGTCCATGTTGCCCTTGAACGGGTTCTTTTCATAGGTGCCGCCCTCCGGGACCTCCCAGAGCAGCTCCTTGTTGTAGAGGTTGCGCGGGATGGAGCCCATCTGCTTGATGTTGCCCTCGGTCGTGTCGAAGTGGCCGTTCGAGGGAATGGTGAAGACCTTGCCGGGGTGGCGCTGGCCGAGGATCTTGCGCACGAGCTCGAACAGGACGGCCTCTGCGGCGCGGCCCTGCGGCAGGATGAACGTGTTCGGGCGCTCCATCTGCGCGGCGCCGCCGTTGAACAGGCCACCCTCATATTCGCACAGATACAGCTCGTCCATCATGCGGTCGATGTCCTTGCAGTTCGTGCGGACGAGATCGATGACGTGCTTCTGATCGTTGCCGCGCTCGAAGCAGTCGCGCAGGGCGTCCAGCAGGACGTAGTAGCCCTTGTTGCGGCCGTAGGATTCGTCGCCGAGGAACATGGCCGACCACTGCACATCGGTCATGGCCGTCGTGCCGGAATCGGAGAGCATGTCCACCGTCAGCATGCCTGCGGGGAAGGCAAATTCATTGTAGTGCGTGGCCTTGAGGGCGCGTTCGCGCTGCGCAGCGGTGACGCGGGGGATGTCCCGCGTGACATAAGTAAAGGAGCGCGGGGTAGCAACGTTCAGGGGATATTCTTCGTGATTCATACTGACCTCCATGATTCGGCGCAGAGCGCCGTGATTCTGGATACCCCGGTCATCGACCTGCGGCAGGGCTGCAGTGGCGACTGGCGGACAGTATCGGGCGCGCGGCTGATCCGCCGCCTCCCCATCATCATGCCATGAAACGGACCGTTTGTCAACGGAGAAATTTTTCACGTCCGCCGCTCATGGACAAAACTCCAAATGAATGAAATTCCGCATTGTATCCGGAAATCTGCAATTTTAAAACAGAAAGGATTTGTAACACTTGTAACTTGTGGATGATTTCTCATTATATGTTAAAGTTGTCCAAAAAATATATCCTCTTGACATCGTTTTTTGTTCATGATATGATGCCACCAGAAAGATTTCGCACACCAAGGGAGGAATTGCCGTTGCACATAATGTCGAAGCTCTGATGATCATTTTCTCTGCGACCGGTTTCCCTTCCACCGCCAGGAGGCGGTTCGTTGATCCCTCTGTTCGACGGTACGTTTTGTATTCGCGCCACTCATTTCAGGTTTCAGGAAGGAAGTATTCTCATGAATAACAAATTGGAACGCAAATACGGCCTTTTCACCGCAATTTGCATGGTTGTTGGCATTGTCATCGGTTCCGGCGTTTTCTTCAAGGCACAGACCATCCTCCAGATCACAAACGGTGATATGCCGCTCGGCGTCATCGCATGGCTCATCGGCGGCGCGATCATGCTCGCCTGCATCCTCACATTCGCCGGTATGTCCCAGAAATATGAAAAGGTCAATGGCATCGTGGACTATGCCGAAGCGACGGTCGGCCCGAAATACGGCTATTATATGGGCTGGTTCCTGTCCACGATCTATTATCCGTCCCTGACGGCGGCTCTGGCTTGGCTCTCCGCCCGCTATACACTCGTGTTCCTCACGACGATGTTCCCGAATATGCCGCTGCTCATCCACATCAACGAGGGCGGCGTTGTGGTCGGCCCGGAGTGCATCGCGCTCATGCTGTTCTACCTCTGCTGCTCCTATGCCGTCAACGCGCTTTCCCCGAAGCTCGCAGGCAAGATTCAGGCATCCACCACGGTCATCAAGCTCATCCCGCTCGGCGTCATGGCGATCGTCGGCATCATTGCCGGTCTCGCCTCGGGTCAGCTGACGGAGAACTTTGTCGCCCCTCCCCTCGCCGTTGTGGGCAGCAAGGGCAGCATCCTCTTCGCAGCCGTCTGCGCAACCTCCTTTGCCTATGAGGGCTGGATCATTGCAACAACCATCAACTCCGAGCTGAAGGATTCGAAGCGCAATCTTCCGAAAGCCCTCACAGTCGGCGGCATCATCGTCATCGCCACCTACCTGCTGTACTACATCGGCGTGACCGGCGGTGCATCGAACGCGGAGCTGATCGAAAAGGGCGCGACCATTGCCTTTACGAACATCTTCGGCAACGTCATCGGCAACATCCTGAACCTCTTCATCGCCATCTCCTGCATCGGCACGATGAACG
Source organism: Faecousia sp. (assembly GCF_048519415.1). Lineage (NCBI taxonomy): Bacteria > Bacillati > Bacillota > Clostridia > Eubacteriales > Oscillospiraceae > Faecousia > Faecousia sp. Next base: position 10,298 of record NZ_DBFZUT010000071.1, read on the forward strand.
GTCTGATGCTCGCCTGCTGCCGCGGCGTCTATTCCGTCGCAGCGCGCGGCAAAGGCCCGGCCACCCATATGTTCTCCCGCGTCGATGAGCACACGAATATGCCCAACAACTCCGCCGTCATGGGTCTGCTGCTGTGCGGCTTCTGGGGTCTGTATTTCTACCTGTCCAACCTCGCCGGCACCTGGAGCCACAAGACGGTCTTCACGGGCACGATCTTCGAGAGCGTCCCCTTCCTGTTTGACCCGACGGAGCTGCCGATCATCACGATCTATGCGCTCTATATTCCGGTGTTCATCCAGTGGATCCGCAAGCAGAAGGGCACCTCCGTCTGGCAGCACTATATTCTGCCGATCCTTGCCATCTGCGGCTCGGTCTTCATGGTCATTGCCTGTCTCGTCAGCCACGGTATGGGGTGCTTCTGGTATCTTATCGTGTTCGCCTTTGTGATGGTGCTCGGCGGTCTGCTCAACCGCAGAACGCAGCGCACCGTGCGGGCCGCTGGCGCCTGAGCCGGTTTGCTCTAATGAGAAACAGAGTCCCCTCTGCATCAGAACGGTGCGGAGGGGACTCTGCGTATATGAATGAATAATGAATACTGAAAAATGGGACAAAGACCCTGCCGACTGTCACAAGGTATTCTGCATATAGATCTGAGAGAGCTGAGCTTTCATCGATGAGTCCTGCGATTTTGGCGAGGATCGATAAAACAGAAAACCCGAACCATCCCTTAATCGTAATCGGGAACGTTCGGGTTTCTATATCCTGGTGGAGACTAATGGACTCGAACCATCGACCTCCTGCGTGTGAAGCAGGCGCTCTAACCAGCTGAGCTAAGCCTCCGTAGCACGAATATTATAGCACAGGATCCGAAAAAATCAAGCCCTATTTTTCACAGACCGGAAAATTGGTTCCCCGGCAGGTGTGTTTTGGCCTGCCGGGGAATATGCTATGCCAGCGTGCGCTCAATGCGCGCCGTGATCTCCTCACAGCGCTGCAGGATATGCTCCAGATCATGGTGCACGAACTGCCCGTTCCGGAGAAGCGGCCTGCCCTGCACATAGACGCTGTCGATCTGCTCGCCGCTTCCGGCATAGAGCAGATTCGTCAGAATGCGACGCCGGTTCACCGTGCACAGTGTCTCCGTCCGCACAAGGGAGAAATCCGCCTGCCAGCCCTCTGCAATACGGCCGACGTCTCGATAGCCGAGCGCACGCATCCCCTGCTCCGTCAGCATGGCGTAGCACTGCCCTGCCGGGAGTACTGTCGGGTCAAGCGTGCGGACCTTCTGTAGGTAGCTGCCGAGCCGAGCCTCGCGCAGCAGGTCACGGTTTGCGCTGGAGGCCTCGCCGTCGCAGCCGAAGCCGACGCGCGCGCCGGATGCCAGCAGCTCCGCAATGGGCGGCGCACCGTCCGACAGCTTCATATTCGTCGAGGGGCAGTGCGCCACAACGGCGTGCGACTGTGCCAGCAGCGTGATCTCCTCCTGCGTGAGCCAGATGGAGTGCGCAAGGATCGTGGACTCATCCAGGACACCGAGATGCGCCAGCTCCTCCGCCTCTCCGCGGCCGGTCCAAGCTCGGATACGTTCCGTCTCGGCCTTCCCCTCCGCAAGATGTGTGTGGTAGAGTAGGCCGCGCTCGCGCGCAAATTGCTTGAGGGCCCGCATTAGCTCCGGCGTGCAGGCCGGACGTCCCTGCGGCACGGCAGCCGTGCGCAGCAGTCCCCTGCCGTGCCATTTGTGGTACAGCTCCTCCGCCTGCCGCAGGCATTCGTCCACCGGCGTGACGCGGATCTGGTCGTTCTCGGCGATATCCGTCGCGCCGATGCCGAAGGTCACGCGCAGACCGGCGTCCTGATAGGCTTGCACAACAGCGTCGATGTGCGGATAGTAGGTCATTTCATTGATGGCCGTCACGCCATAGCGGATGCTCCGCAGACAGCCGAGCAGCACGCCATAGTACCACTCGTCCTCCGTGAGCGACCACTGTGCCCGGAGCATGCGCGTGAGCCACTGCGTGATGTTCAGGTCGTCGAGCGGGCCCTGCGTCAGACTCTGCACCATGTGCGTGTGCAGATCAGCCATGCCGGGCAGCATCAGAAGACCAGATGCCTCGACAATGGGGCAATCGGCCTCCAGATGGGGTGCGATCGCCGCAAAGCGGCCGTCCCGGATGAGGACGTCGGCCTGCGTGGTCGTTCCTGTTTCGAAATCGGGGAGCATTGCCCCGCGGATCAGCAGCATCGCAGTGCCTCCGCCGCAGCCGTGAACAGCCGCCCGCGCGCCTGTGCGTCCATCGGAGCGGCTGCACCGGTTGCATAGTTTTCTGCAAGATAGGCCAGCGAGGCCGCATGCATGCCGAGAATGGATGCCAGCACGAACAGGGCGCTCGTCTCGCCGTCCAGCGCACTGACGCCAAGCTCTGCCCAGCGGGCAATGCGCGCCGGGCCGCCGGGGGCCCACGGCGACTCGAGCGAGGTGCAGTCGTGACTGCGGAACAGGCCCGCATCGGGTACGCCGCAGCTCAGCAGCGCGCCGAGCAGGCGCATATCCGCCACGGCGGGATAGGACGGGTCGATGTATTCGCGCGTCGCGCCCTCACCGCGGACCGCGCCGGAGGCTGCCAGCAGCGTGCCCGGCTCCAGCTCCGGCTGGATGGCGGGGCAGGCTGCGATCTTGATGAGGGACTCCGCGCCGAGATGGTGCAGCTCCTCCACGGCGATGGCCATAGGCATACAGCCGAAGCCGCAGCTCATCACCGTGAGCGGTTCGCCGCGCCATGTGCCCTGCCAGGTCGCATATTCGCGATAGCAGCCCTGCTGCACGGGGCCCTCCAGCAGCGCGGCATAGAGCGGGACCTCCTGCGGATCCGGCACAAGAATGACGCGCGGCGTCACGGCATCGATGCCGAGGTGGTGCATCGTACCGTCGGTATGGACAAGTTTCTGACTTCCAAAGCTCATTTCGATCCCTCCAGCAGCTCGGCTGCGCGCATGGCAATGCGCGTGGCAGTTTCGATCCGGCGCGCCAGATGCTCCGGGTCGGCATAGGCTCCGTAGACGTTGGCGTTCGGGTCTGCGAACATGGAACCAAGCGCGACGCAGATGCTCGCGGCGCGAAGGCCGAGCAGGTGGCCATAGGTGAAAAGCAGGCCGGACTCGTTCTCCACGACGAGAACGCCGGTGTCGATCCATTTCTGCATACGCTCCCGCAGACCGGGATGGGCGGCCTTGGACTCCATATAGAACGCATCGTGGCTGCGGTACAGGCCGACGCGCACGGGCTCGTCCAGCTCCTGCGCAGCGCTGCACAGCGCGCGGACGAGCAGCGGGTCTGCAACGGCCGGGAATTCCGGCGGCACAAGCTCATAGCTTGCGCCCTCGCCGCGGACGCAGCCACTGGCAATGACGATGGTCCCCGGGGCCAGATCGGGCTGCACGCCGCCGCAGGTGCCCACACGGATAACGGCCTCCGCTCCCGCGGCAGCAAGCTCCTCCAGTGCGGCGGCAACGCAGGCACAGCCCATGCCGCTGCTTGTGACGGCGATATCCGCGCCGCCCGGTGTTTTGCCGGTATAGGTCGCAAATGTTCCCCGGTGGGCCGTAAACGAGGCCTCTGCGAACAGCGCGGCCATCTTGCGGCTGCGCTGCGGATCACCCGGCAGAAGCACAACGGGCGCGGAGCGGCGCAGGCCGGTGCGGCAGAGGGTGCCGTCCGGCTCGCGCGGCGGGTCAAGGGTCAGGTAGGCTTTTTTCATAGGCTCCTCCAAATTATCTGTGATAGACTGCGCGCGTTCGACAAATTTTGCGGATTCTCAATTTATTCCGACTTCGTTCATAGATTTTTCAAATGTCCCCGGTATACTCATACTCGTAAGAACGATACCGAACCTGCCGCGGTAACGGGCTTACTGGTCCATCTTTTCATTTTTATCTCTCTTTTTATTTTCCCCTCTCTCATTTCTGTAGCGGATCCCCGGTCGTCCATCCCCCTCGGACGGCCGGGGATTTGCTGTATTCAGCCGCCGGTCGAACGCCGCTCCACCTGCGTGCCGAAATAAAACGAGATCACGACCGTAAAGATCGTGAGGAACTGCTGCGCGCTGACTGCGCCCGTCACGGCCAGCCTGCAGAATACGACGGTCAGGGCGATCGTCACAAGAGACTTGACGCAAAGAAGCCGCTCAAGCCGCTGCCGCATGGCACTCACCTCCCGGCCAGACTATGCCGCAGTACAGCCCGATGTGCAAACAGGCGCGGAGCAGAGGGATCTGCTTCGCGCCTGCGTTTTGCGTATGAGGATCAGAGACCGTCGTCCTCGTCGAACTCGAACTCGAGCGGCTCGCCGCACTTCGGGCAGTCGACGGAATCGTTGAGGAGCGTCTCCTCGTCCAGATGGAGGACCTCGCCGCACTTCGGGCAGGTCACTTCATACATGGTGTCGTCATAGTCGAAGTCTTCGCCGTCGTCGTCCATGAAGCCGTCCTCTTCGTCATCGTCGTCCATCAGGTAATCCTCGATGGCATCGAGATCATCCTCAATCTCATCGAGCTCATCCGAGACAGCCTCGGCGTTTTCCTGCAGATCGCCAATTGCACCGGTGACCTCCTGCAGCAGCTCGACGATCCCGGAGATCATCTTGCCCTCGGGGGCCTCCTGGTCCAGCTTCAGGCCGTCCATCAGGCCCTTCAGATATGCGGACTTTTCAGAGAGATTCATAGCGTTCTCCTTTCCAGATGTGGGCCGGATCAGCCCTTGGCGCGGCCCAGATATTCGCCCGTGCGGGTATCAATAGAGATCTTGTCGCCCTCGTTGATGAACAGGGGCACGCGGACCTCGGCACCGGTCTCAAGCGTAGCGGGCTTCAGCGTGTTGGTGGCGGTGTTGCCTGCAAGGCCCGGCTCGGTCTTCGTGACGACGAGATCGGCAAAGTTCGGAGCCTCGACGCTGAACACGTTGCCCTTGTAGGACAGGATCGTGCACTGGTCGTTCTCCTTGACAAACTTGAAGCTGGCGTCGAGAATGTTCTCGTCGACCGGCGTCATTTCGAACGTCTCCGGATCCATAAAATAATACAGGTTGCCGTCGTTATAGGAATAGTCCATCTTTCTGCGCTCGATGTAAGCGGTGGGATACTTGTCGTTCGGGTTGAACGTCGTCTCGGTAACGCCGCCGGTGATGACATTGCGCATCTTGACGCGGACAAAGGCTGCACCCTTGCCGGGCTTGACGTGCTGGAACTCGATGATCTGCATCACCTTGCCGTCCATGTCAAACGTAACGCCGTTCCGGAAATCACTGACTGAAATCATTGGTTTATCCTCCTGTGTTCCTCTCGAATACCATATCTGTTCCGAAGGTAAAAAAATGCGTTTCTATTTTAACCGATTTGTCAAAGAAATTCAAGTCTTTCGGCAAATTTCTCTGAGTTATCACCGCTTAAAGGATGGTCAGCTCCTTCGGGCTGTGCGTGATGACCTCGCAGCCGCCCTCGCGGAAGATCACGACATCCTCGATGCGGACGCCGAATTTGCCCGGAATGTAGATGCCCGGCTCTGCGGAGCACACAGCGCCGGCAGGGATCGGGTTCTCGTTGCGCGGGGTGCAATTCGGCGCTTCGTGGATCTCGAGACCGAGGCTGTGGCCATAGCTGTGGCCGAAATACGGGCCGTAGCCGGCCTCCGTGATGATGTCGCGGGCAGCGCCGTCGACGCTCTTGCCGCTCGCTCCTGCGTGGCTGGCCGCAATACCGGCGAGCTGGGCGCGCAGGACGGTGTCGTAGACCTTACGCATCTCCTCGGTCGCATGGCCGAGGGCGACGGTACGGGTCATATCGGAGCAGTAGCCCTGATACAGCACGCCGAAGTCCATGGTCACGAAGTCGCCGTCCTGCAGGACGCGGCTCCCGGCGACGCCGTGCGGCATGCTCGTGTTCGGTCCGGAGACGACGATCGGGTCAAAGGACAGGCCCTCTGCGCCGTTCTTATACAGGCAGTAGATCAGCTCGGCCTCGAGCTCCTTCTCGGTCATGCCGGTGTGGATGCGAGTGCAGACCTCGGTGAAGGCGCGATCTGTGATCTCCTGCGCCTTGCGCATGCGGGCAAGCTCCCAGTCCTCCTTGCTGGCGCGGAAGGCGTTGATCTCCTTCTGCAGCGGAACGAACTTGACGGGAAGCGCGGCCTCAAAGCCGTTGAGCTCTGCGACGGTGAGATATTCGTCCTCAAAGCCGAGCGTCTCCACGCCGAACTCGTCCAGCGTGGTCTTCAGCGCCTGCATCATCGGATTGTTCAGGCCGATCTCCACGACCTCAAAGCCCTTGAGGTTCTTCTGCGCGGACTCGATGTAGCGGCTGTCGGTGAAATAGCGAGCGCCCTGCGCGGAGACAACGGCAACGCCCTCGGCGATGTCAAACTCCGCCGCATACATGCGGCTGTAGCGCGAGGTCAGCAGAAGGCCCTGCACGCCGTCGTGCAGCAGAGAACGGTATTTTTCCAGATTGGTCATGTTTCTACTCTCCTTTTTCGCGCCATGGCGAGAAACGGCAGCTCCAGCAGGTGCCGCAGCTTCAGCCAGACGGTATGATTATGAATGGATCGCACGGCGATCGCCGTGATCCCGGCGCGCTTTGCGCCGAGTACATCAGTATAGATCTGATCGCCCACGAGTGCGGTCTGCTGCGGAGCGGCTCCGTAGCGGGCCATGGCCTCCCGGATGCCGCGTGTGCCGGGCTTGGCGGCATGCGTCACGCAGGGAACGTGATATTGCTGCGAGAAATGCGGCACGCGCTGCTTATGGCTGTTGGAGACGATGCACAGCGTGATGCCTGCGTCCTGCATCCCGGCGATCCAGTCCAGAAGCGGCTGCTCCGGCCGGTCCGTCGTGTAGGGAAGCATGGTGTTGTCAAAGTCCATCAGCAGCAGACGGATGCCGTGCTCACGAAGAAACGCCGGGCGGATCTGCGTGATGGTTTGGAAAATGAAGTCAGGTAAAAATGACAGCATATTCTCCTCGGGTATTCCATAGGTTGATTCTGAGGTTCCCATGTTTAGGGTTCTCCTTATTATAGCACGCAGGGGGAGGTTTGTCTATTGCCTGTTCCGGTGTATTTGGCGGCAAATTGTAAAGAAATTGCAACATTTACCGGCCGGGCCGCCGTGCTCGGCCTCGGCTTTCTGCCGGATGGCGGGGCCCGCATCCCGGCGTGCCCGCTGCAGGGACATATGGCCGTCATCGACGACGCCGTCCTGCCGCAGCGCGTTCCGGAAGAGACGCTGGACCGGCTTGCGGCCCGGTGCGGCGGGGGGTGTTGTCTGGATTTTCTGCGCACGCCCGGCCCCGTGCACCGCGCCGTGGCGCAGGGCCTGCAGCGGCGGCTCGGGAATGCCCCGATGCTGCTGCCCGCGGCTTATCACGCCTTTGCGCCGGAAGCGCTGCCGGTCCTCTCCTGCCTGCGGCCCTGCAATGCATGGGACGGCTTTGTCCGGTCGGCGGAGCGGCGCTTCCCGAACGGCTGGGCGCTGGAGCTGACGCCGTGGGAGGCAGAGCTTCCGGCCCCGCCGCTCCCCTATCCCGGCGGCATGCTCCCGGCCGCGCTGTGCAGCTGCGAGAAAAGCCCGGCGGGCCTGCGCTACTTTGACACGCCGGAGTCGCTCCGGCAGAAGCTGGCGCACGCAGCGGCACATGGCTGCCGCTGCGCCATCGGTCTGTGGCAGGAGCTCCAGCCGTTTTTCCCGGAGCGGGATGGATAAGACCGGGATGCGGCTGCGCGCAGCTTTTCCGTGTGCGGCATAGAAATGCTCCCCATATGAGGATGGTGATCTTTACTTCACTGTCTCTCATAGAGGGAGCATATTCTGTTTCGCGCTTTACGCAGAGATGGACTTGGCTCAGCCGATCAGCTCGCAGACGAGATCCGTATAGGCCGTCGGGTCTTCGAGCGGGAGGTTTGCCATCAGCAGGCCCTGATCGTAGAGAAGCTCTGCCAGCTTTTTGGCGCGCTCCGGATCGGATTCCCTGCTCTCGGACAGACGCTGCAGCAGCGGATGCTCCGGGTTGACCTCCAGAATGCGGCCGCAGTGATAATCGGACGACGGGTCGACCGTGTGCATGTACTTCTCCATCTCGAAGCTCATGCCGCCGTCCGGGACCATAGTTACGGCATGGCTGCCCAGCTCCGTCGAAACGCGTACGTCCTTGACCTTCTCACCGAGGCTCTCCTTCAGGAAGTCCACGCCGGACTGGAAGGCCTTGGCCTTCTCCTCGGCGGCTTTTTTCTCCTCCTCGGTCGCAAGGTCGAGGTCGTCGGTCAGAATGTTGCGGAACTCATGCTCGGCGTAGGTATTGAGCGTCTGCGGAATGAACGTGTCGACCTGCTCCGTCATGAGCAGCACATCAAAGCCGCGTTCACGCAGCAGCTGGGTCTGCGGAAGCTGCGAAAGGCGCGCTGCGCTGTCGCCGGTGGCAAAGTAAATGTGCTTCTGGGACTCGGGCATGGCGTCGCAGTATTCCTTGAGCGTGATGTCCTTCCCCTCTTTGTCGGAACGGAACTCCACGAGGTCCTGCAGCAGGTCCTTGTGCATGCCGTAGTCCGAGACGAGGCCAAACTTCAGCTGGCGGCCGAAGGCGGCATAGAATGTCTCATATTTCTCACGGTCGTCCTTCAGCATGCGCTCCAGCTCGGCCTTGATCTTCTTTTCGAGGTTGGCGGCGATGACCTTCAGCTCTCTCGTGCGCTGCAGCATCTCGCGGCTGATGTTCAGGCTCAGGTCCTGCGTGTCGACCACGCCGCGGACGAAGCGGAAGTGCTCCGGCAGCAGGTCGGCGCAGTTTTCCATGATGAGCACGCCGGAGGAATAAAGCTGCAGACCGGCCTTATAGTCGCGGGTGTAGAAGTCATACGGAGCCTTTGCCGGGATATACAGCAGGGCCTTATAGGTCACGGCGCCCTCGACGCCGAAGTGCAGCACGCTCAGCGGCTTTTCGTAGTCGAAGAATTTTTCGTGATAGAAGTTGTTGTACTCCTCCTCCGTGACATCCTTCTTGGCCTTCTGCCAGATTGGGATCATGGAGTTGAGCGTCTGCTCCTCGCGGACGGTCTCATACTTCGGCTCCTCGCCCTCCTTCGGCTCGTTCACGAGCTTCTGGCTGGAGACCTCCATGCGGATCGGATAGCGGATGTAGTCGGAGTATTTGCGGACAAGGCTGCGCAGGCGGTATTCGGACAGATAATCGGAATACTTGTCCTCGTCCGTGTCGGCCTTGAGCGTCAGGATGACGTCGGAACCGGCGGCTGCGCGCTCGCACGGCTCCATGGTGTAGCCGTCTGCGCCCTCGGACTCCCACTTCCAGGCCTCGTCGCTGCCGAAGCGGCGGGAAATAACCGTGACCTTCTCGGCGACCATGAATGCGGCATAGAAGCCGACGCCGAACTGACCGATGATGTCGATATCATCGCTCTTCTCCATTTCCTTCTTGAAGCGGAGTGAACCGCTGTGAGCGATGGTACCGAGGTTCTCCTCCATCTCCTCGCGGGTCATGCCGATGCCGTTATCGGAAACGGTCAGCGTGCGCGCCGTCTCATCCGTGGACAGATGAATAGCAAAATCGCTCCGGCTCAAGCCGACGGTGTCGTCCGTCAGGGCCTGATAGGCCAGCTTGTCGATGGCATCGGAGGCGTTGGAGATCAGCTCGCGCAGGAAGATCTCGCGGTGTGTATAGATCGAATTGATCATCAGGCCCAGCAGGCGTTTCGATTCTGCCTGAAACTGTTTCTTTTCCATATGGATCAACTTCCTTATTTCGTATTGGCACTCTTGGTGCCTGAGTGCTAAATCCTATTATAGCCGCTTTTCCGTGTTTTGCAAGAGCTGTCACAATTTTTTTACACTTTCTTTTCTGCAGAATCTGTGGTACACTGTTGCCGAGGTGATTCCAATGATTACGATCAGCGATCTTGCGCTGCAATATAGCGGAACGTTCCTGTTCCAGCATGTCGATCTGCAGTTTACCGCTGGCAATTGCTACGGTGTGATTGGCGCAAACGGTGCGGGCAAGTCCACATTCCTGAAGCTGCTCTCGGGCGAGCTGGACTCCACGAAGGGCACGATCTCCATCAAGCCGGGCCTGCGTATGTCTGTCCTCAAGCAGGACCAGTTCCGTTACGATGCCTATACCATCCTCGACACGGTCATTATGGGCAACCAGCGCCTGTATGATATCATGAAACAAAAGGACGCCCTGTATGCCAAGCCCGATTTTTCCGATGAGGACGGCCTGCTGGCTTCGGAGCTGGAGACGGAGTTCGCAGAGCTGAACGGCTGGGAGGCCGAGTCCGATGCCAGCCGCATCCTGCAGGGCCTCGGTGTGCCCGTGGAGCTGCACAACGACCGTATGGCCGACACCGACGGCCGTATCAAGGTCAAGGTCCTGCTGGCACAGGCCCTGTTCGGTCAGCCGGACATCATCCTCCTCGACGAGCCGACGAACAACCTCGACATTGAGTCCATCAACTGGCTGGAAAATTTCATCCTGGACTACGAGGACAACGGCCTTGTCATCGTCGTGAGCCACGACCGCCATTTCCTGAATACCGTCTGCACACATATCGTCGATATCGACTACGGAAAGATCCGCATGTATGTCGGCAACTACGACTTCTGGTATGAGTCGAGCCAGCTCATGCAGAACCTCATTCGCAGCAAGAACAAGCGCAATGAGGAAAAGATCGCCGAGCTGCAGGCCTTTATCTCCCGCTTCTCTGCCAACAAGGCCAAGAGCAAGCAGGCCACGGCCCGCCGCCGTCTGCTCGATAAGCTCAGCGTCGAGGAGATGCCTGCTTCGTCCCGCCGCTACCCCTTTGTCGGGTTCACGCAGGAGCGCGAGGTCGGCAAGGACATCCTGTTCGTGACGGACGTCTCGAAGACCGTCGACGGCGTGAAGCTGCTGGACAAGGTTTCGTTCATCGTCAACCGCGGCGACAAGATCGCTTTTGTCGGCGAGAACGAGGTCGCACAGACGACCATGTTCAAGATCCTCATGGGCGAGCTGGAGCCGGATGAGGGCACGGTCAAATGGGGCGTTTCCACGTCACAGAGCTACTTCCCCAAGGACAACAGCGAGTATTTCGACGGCCACGACGAGACGCTTGTCGACTGGCTGCGCCAGTTCTCCGAAAAGAAGGATGACGTGTATCTGCGCGGCTTCCTCGGGCGGATGCTGTTCTCCGGCGAGGATGTGTTCAAATCCGTTAAGGTGCTCTCCGGCGGTGAGAAGGTCCGCTGCATGCTCTCGCGCATGATGCTCTCGGGAGCGAACGTGATCCTGCTCGATCAGCCGACGAACCATCTGGACATGGAGTCCATTCAGGCCGTGAACAAGGGCCTCATCGCCTTCCCGGGAAATATCCTGCTGGCCAGCCACGACCACGAGATGCTGCAGTCCGTGGCGAACCGCATCATTGAATTCCGCCCAGACGGCACGATCTGCGACCGCCTCGGGACATACGACGAGTATCTGGAGTATCAGGCGGCGCTGAAAAATTCATAAATCCGTCACCGATTTTCCACTGCTCCGTGATACGATAGGAATATCAGAAAGGAGCCGCTGGAAGGATGCGGCCCCGAAAAAGAAAGAGGCGACGCATATGGCCATCCGTCTGAATGAAGATAAGGAGCTTGTCGCGCAGATCCGCGAGGGGCTTCGCCGCCGTGGGGGCTACTGTCCCTGCAGGCTCGAAAAGACCGAGGACAACAAGTGCATCTGCAAGGAATTCCGCGAGCAGATGCAGGACCCCAATTTCGAGGGGTACTGCCATTGCATGCTGTACTATAAAACAAAAGACCCCATAAAGGAGGAAGCATCCCATGCTGAAGATCACAGCGACCAATTATGATGAACTCGTCGCGCGGGCGGACAAGCCCGTGCTGCTGGATTTCTGGGCGGAGTGGTGCGGCCCGTGCCGCATGGTGTCCCCGGTCGTCGAGGAGATCGCCGCGTCCCATCCCGAGATCGCAGTCGGCAAGGTCAATGTCGACGAAGAGCCGGCGCTGGCGCAGGCCTTCCGTGTGCAGAGCATCCCGATGCTCGTGCTGCTGCGGGATAACGCCGTCGTCGCTGCGGCTGTCGGCGCGCAGTCCAAAGAACAGCTCGAGCAGAAGCTCGGCCTGTAAGATAGCGCAAAAAACCGGGACGGTTAGATGGGTGTTCATAAAACAGTCAATGGAGCGTATCGATACAGATACGCTCCATTTCTCATATCAACATACTATGTAATGGGGTGCAGCCCCTTGGCTCTCCCTTTGGGAGAGCTGTCACCGCAGGTGACTGAGAGGGCCCTGCAGCCTTTTTCGAATGATAAGATCAATTTGTGTGCACACACCACGAAAATCCCTGTCGATATCCCGGTTGGAGAATCGCAGAATCTCCAGCCCAAGAGACATCAGGAATTGAGAACGTTCCGCATCATAAGCAAGCCCCTGAGGTTCATAATGCTGAGAGCCATCCAATTCAATGACCAGTCTGGCCGAAGCACAGTAAAAGTCCACGATGAATCTGCCGATAATCCGCTG
>NZ_DBFZUT010000072.1:0-6175 GCF_048519415.1 Faecousia sp.
GATCTCATGACTCATACCGAAATTATACCTTTCTTGACTTCATCATATATGAAAGCAAAGTACATTTCAAAGGTACGAAACGGGTAAAAAATAAGCGTACCACTATTTCTAATGATACGCTTATCACATTTTCTTTTATAAGAACTCTTACAGTGGTATCTCTCCACTGATTTTTCCTTACATATTGTCCGTTAGCCTTTCGATAAGCTGCTGCCTGCTCGAAACTAAGCGGTAACTCAAATGAAAGAGAACTCCTACCTATTTGCAATAGCAGCCTGCGCAGCAGCGAGGCGGGCGATGGGGACACGGAACGGGCTGCAGGAGACGTAGTTCAGGCCGACGTTGTGGCAGAACTCGACGGAGGCGGGATCGCCGCCGTGCTCGCCGCAGATGCCGAGCTTGATGTGCGGACGGGTGGCGCGGCCCATTTCGGCGGCCATCTTCACGAGCTTGCCGACGCCCTTCTGGTCGAGGTGGGCAAACGGATCGGACTCGTAGATCTTGTGGTCGTAGTAGGAGTCGAGGAACTTGCCGGCGTCGTCGCGGCTGAAGCCGAACGTCATCTGGGTCAGGTCGTTCGTGCCGAAGGAGAAGAACTCGGCCTCGGTGGCGATCTCGTCCGCGGTCAGAGCGGCGCGCGGGATCTCGATCATGGTGCCGACGGTGTACTTCATCTCGACACCGGCCTCTTCGATCAGGCGGTCGGCCGTGGCGGTGACGACGTCCTTGACGAACTTCAGCTCCTTGACCTCGCCGACCAGCGGGATCATGATCTCCGGCTCGATGCGGTACCAGGAGAACTCCTTATTGATCTTGATAGCGGCATTGATGACGGCAGTGGTCTGCATCTCGGCGATCTCCGGATAGGTGACAGCCAGACGGCAGCCGCGGTGGCCCATCATCGGGTTGAACTCATGCAGGGAGGCGATGACGTCCTTGAGCTCGGCGACGCTGACGTGCAGCTCTTCGGCGATCTCGGCGATGTCCTCTTCCTTCGTCGGCAGGAACTCGTGCAGGGGAGGATCCAGGAAGCGGATGGTCATCGGACGGCCCTTGAGCTCACGATACATCGCTTCGAAGTCGCCCTGCTGATACGGCAGGATCTTGGCCAGAGCTTCCTTGCGGGCCTCGACCGTCTTGGCGACGATCATCTCGCGCATGGCCTTGATACGGGTGGCCTCAAAGAACATGTGCTCCGTGCGGCACAGGCCGATGCCTTCTGCGCCGAACTTCACGGCCTGCGCAGTGTCGCGGGGGTTATCGGCGTTCGTGCGGACGCGCAGAACGCGGAAGCTGTCGGCCCACTTCATGAAGCGGTCAAAGTTGCCGCTGATGGTGGCCTCGACGGTCTTGACGGCGCAGCCATAGATGTTGCCGGTGGAGCCGTCGATGGAGATCCAGTCGCCCTCGTGGTAATCCTTGCCGGCGAGGGTGAAGTACTTCTCTTCCTCGTGCATGGTGATCTCACCGCAGCCGGAGACGCAGCAGGTGCCCATGCCGCGCGCGACGACGGCAGCGTGGGACGTCATGCCGCCGCGGACGGTCAGGATGCCCTGCGCGGCAGCCATGCCCTCGATGTCCTCGGGGCTGGTCTCAAGACGGACGAGAACGACCTTTTCGCCGTTGGCGGCCCAGGACTTTGCGTCCTCGGCGGAGAAGACGACACGGCCGCAGGCAGCGCCCGGAGAGGCGGCCAGGCCCTTGCCGACGACCTCGGCGGCCTTCAGCGCGGCGGCGTCGAACTGCGGGTGCAGCAGGGAATCGAGCTGCTTCGGCTCCACGCGCATGACGGCCTCTTCGCGGGAGATCATGCCCTCGTCGACGAGGTCGCAGGCGATCTTCAGCGCGGCGGCAGCGGTGCGCTTGCCGTTACGGGTCTGCAGCATGTAGAGCTTGCCGTTCTCGATGGTGAACTCCATATCCTGCATGTCACGGTAGTGGTTCTCGAGGCGGGTGGCGATATCGACGAACTGGTCGTAGACAGCGGGCATCTCCTCATGCAGCTTGGAGATCTTGCTCGGCGTGCGGATACCGGCGACGACATCTTCGCCCTGGGCGTTGATGAGGTATTCGCCGAACAGCGCCTTCTCACCGGTGGCCGGATCGCGCGTGAAGGCGACGCCGGTGCCGGACTTGTCGTTCAGATTGCCGAAGACCATCGGCTGCACGTTGACGGCGGTGCCCCAGGAGTAGGGGATGTCGTTCATGCGGCGATAGACGTTGGCGCGGGGGTTATCCCAAGAGCGGAAGACGGCCTTGATGGCCTCCATGAGCTGGACGGCCGGATCGGTCGGGAAGTCCTCGCCCTTTTCTTCCTTATAGTGAGCCTTGAACAGGTCAACGAGCTTCTTCATGTCGTCGGCGTCGAGGTCGATGTCGTTCTTGACGCCCTTGGCGGCCTTGACTTCGTCGATGATGACCTCGAACGTCTTCTTGGACAGCTCCATGACAACGTCGGAGAACATCTGGATAAAGCGGCGATAGGAATCGTAAACAAAGCGGGTAAACGCAGGCGTGGGGTTACCGGCGATGAGACCGGCGGCGACCTCGTCGTTCAGGCCGAGGTTCAGGATGGTGTCCATCATGCCGGGCATGGAGGCGCGGGCGCCGGAACGGACGGAGACGAGAAGCGGATTCTTGGCGTCGCCGAACTTCTTGCCGTTGATCTTCTCGATGCGGGTGAGAGCCTCGTAGACCTGCGCCTTGATCTCGTCGTTGATGTTGCGATCGTCCTCATAATACTTCGTGCAGGCTTCCGTGGAGATGGTGAAGCCCTGCGGGACAGGCATGCCGAGATTCGTCATCTCTGCCAGGTTTGCGCCCTTGCCGCCGAGCAGCTCACGCATGGAGCCGTTACCCTCGGAGAACAGGTAAACATATTTGTGCATACTGTTGATAAACCCCTTTCGTGTCTTGGAAACGGTCACTCGCAGCCGTTTCGAATCGTTTTTCTAGTTCTATTCATTCGGATACTTGAACAATATAACACAATCCGCAGGGTTTTTCAATGAATTTCAAAAGAAAAAACCGAAAAAGGCCAATGTAAATATTTTCAGACAGAAAAATGGCGCAAAACCGTCATTTTGCCAGAAAAAACCCGCTGCGCTCCTCCCAAAACGCAGCGGGTTTGAAATTGGTTTTTCAGGAACGGGACATGGGGCAAGCTGAAAATGGAGAGTGGAAAGCTACGCGAGGCCGCCGACCATGTGTTGTAGTTGCGGGGGAGCGGACAGCCGTGCCCGGCACTGCACCGGCGAAACGAACTGACCATCGTTGAAATGGCAAATGCCAAAGTATGGGGCGTAGCGGCGCTCACGGAGCGCCTTGTACAGGGATATTCAACCGCACAAGGGCACTGGTGCACCGCACACCACCCTGACGTGTCATTGCGAGGAGCGAAGCGACGTGGCAATCTCGGGAAGGCACTCGCAGTCCGTACAGGCTGCCGTGAAAACGTACAGACGCAATCGGTTTGTGCGTTTTTATCGCTGCCCTGTACTGGCTGCCAGTGCGGATCCGGGCCCGGCTGTCCGCTCCCCTACAGCGCACGGCTGGGAACCTTCCTGCAATTCCCTATTTCTCATCCCGCCCGCTTGGGCAGGCGAATGGTCAGGACGATCTCGCGATCCGTCTCCTCCTGCTTCGTCTCCGCCTGGATGCCCGCACTGCGGACGAGCTCGAGGCTGTGGTTCACGCTGTTCAGGAACAGCCGCACGTCCCGCACGATGAGCTTGCGGATGCCGCGCTTCGGCGGCTCCTGCGCGTTCTTTTTCGCGAGATAGGCGTCGATGTACGCCTCCGTCTTTGCCACGTTGAGCTGCTGGCGGATGACGGTCTGCAGCACGGCCAGCCGGTCCTCCTCCTCCGGCAGCCGCAGCAGCGCCCGCGCGTGCCGCTCCGAGAGCTGGTTCTCCCGCAGCAGGGCCAGCACCTGCGGGCTGTGGCGCAGCAAGCGCAGCTTGTTCGCCACGGCGCTCTGACTTTTGCCCACGCGCTGGGCCGCCTGCTCCTGACTCAGACCATACAGGCGCATGAGCCGCGCCAGCCCCTCGGCCTCCTCGATGTAGTCGAGGTCGCGCCGCTGGAGGTTCTCCACCAGCGCGACCATGCCGCTCTGCGCCTCGTCCACCGACAGCAGGATGCAGGGCACCTCCCGAAGCCCCGCCATCCGCGCGGCGCGCAGGCGGCGCTCGCCTGCGACCAGCTCATAGAATCCGTCCCGCCGTCGGACGGTCAGCGGCTGCACGATGCCGTATTCCGCAATGCTCGCCGCCAGCTCCTGCAGCCCTGCCGGGTCGAAGATCTTCCGCGGCTGGCCCGGATTCGGCCGGATCTGTGCGGCCGGAAGATATAGAATTTTCCCTGTTTCCAGCAGTCCACCTGTTCTGCGCATCCTGCTCTCCTCCTTTGCCGTGCGCGTTGTTCTGCTATCTATTTTACGCGTTTGCGCTGCGAAATTGCGCGAATGAAAGGGACTGAAACGCAATAAATTGTGTTTTTCGAAATGATGGACCACAATATCTTGGGAAATACGCGGGAAATGGGAAAAGCGGCGGAACCATGCCGCATCCGGGCCGTTCACAGCCTGCTTTCCGGAAGTTCATAATTCCTTCATCCTTCTTTCAGAAACATTTCAGCTTGGCGCGCTACAATGTGGCCAGAAAGAAAAACAAAGGCACCGCAGCAAAGCCGGAAGCGGCCGCGCGGCGGGGTTCCTGAGAAATTTGATCGAAGGAGTTGCTTATCATGTACGAAAACGACGGATTCCATCCCTATGAAGATAACAACGATGCGCAGAACCGGTATGAAGCGCAGAGTAGTGAGACCAGCGGCAATCAGTGGCAGCAGCCGCTCTACCAGATGCCGCAGCAGCCGGAGCATACGCAGCCGAAGAAGAAGCATACCGCAGGGCGCGTCGTCGCGCTGGCGCTGTGCTGCTCGCTGCTCGGCGGCGCGGTCGGCGCAGGCGCCATGGCCATCGGCACGAGCATGACCGGCTCGTCCGGCAGCTCGCACAGCAGCAGCACCTCCACCATCCTGCAGGGTGACCGTCCCACCTCGGCCATCAACGTCTCAAAGATCGACACGAGCAAGGAAATGACGGCTGCTGAGGTCTATGCCGCCAACGTCAATTCTACGGTCGGCATCACGACCTCCATCACCACGAACTACTGGGGCTATCAGACGACGGCCGCCGCCTCCGGCTCCGGCTTCATCCTGACGGCTGACGGCTATATCCTGACGAACTACCATGTCATTGAAAATTCCAATTCCGTGAAGGTCACGATGTATGACGGCACGAGCTACGACGCCACCATCGTCGGCTACGACGAGAGCAACGACATCGCCGTTCTGAAGATCGACGCGACCGGCCTGACGCCCGTCGTGCTCGGCGATTCCGACGAGCTGAACGTCGGCGATTCCGTGGTCGCCATCGGCAACCCGCTCGGCGAGCTGACGTTCTCCCTGACGTCCGGCGCCGTGAGCGCGCTGAACCGCGAGGTCACGCTCTCGAGCAACGTCACGATGGACCTCATCCAGACGGACTGCGCCATCAACTCCGGCAACTCCGGCGGTGCGCTGTTCAACCTCTATGGCGAGGTCATCGGCATCACGAATGCGAAGTATTCCAGCAGCGGCTCTTCCGGTGAGGCGTCCATCGATAACATCGGCTTTGCCATCCCGATCAACTCGGTGCGCAGCATCGTTGAGAGCATCATTAAAAACGGCTATATCGTCAAGCCGTACATCGGCGTTTCCGTTGAAGATGTCAGCTCTGAAATGACGAGCTACGGCCTTCCTGCCGGCGCGGTCGTCCGCTCCGTGACGGATGGCGCTCCTGCTGCACAGGCAGGCCTGCAGGCCAACGATATCATCACCGCCGTGGACGGCGCCGAGATCACCGGCAGCAACGATCTGGTCCAGATCGTCACCGCCAAGAAGGCGGGCGACACGCTGAAGCTTTCCGTCTACCGTCAGGGCCAGACACTGGAGCTGACCGTTACCGTTGCCGAGCAGAAGCAGTCCGCGCTGGCCGGCTCGAGCGATACGCAGCAGAGCCAGCAGCAGGATCAGAGCCAGCAGCAACAGCAGGGCGGCGGCTACGGCTTCCCGTGGGGCTTCGGCTTCGGCGGCTGATCGCTGCAAAATCAATTTACCAATACTCTCTCTTTTC
>NZ_DBFZUT010000073.1:0-28452 GCF_048519415.1 Faecousia sp.
GCGCCAGCCAGCCAAAGCCGGAATGGTCACGCATGATGCTCTTCCTCCTTCTGCGCCGCGTGAAGAATCCGCATGAATTCTTCACCGGTGATCGTTTCCTTTTCATACAGCACCTGTGCCAGCTGATCCAGCAGCGCGCGGTGCTCCGTCAGCAGGCTGTGCGCCCGCTCATGCTCCGTGCGGACCAGCTCAACGACCTTGCGGTCGATCTCGCGCTGCGTCTGCTCCGAGCAGCTCATGGACGTATCGCCGCCCAGATACTGATTCCGCGTGGTCTGCATGGCGACCATGTCGAATTCATCCGTCATGCCGTACTGCGCGATCATGGCGCGCGCGATGCGCGTGGCCTGCTCGATGTCGTTCGAAGCGCCGGTCGTGATCTCGCCGAACGCGACCTCCTCGGCCGCGCGGCCGCCGGTCAGCGTAGCCAGCTTGGCCAGAAGCTCGCCGCGGGTCATCAGGTTCTTTTCGCCCTGCTCGACCTGCATGGTGTAGCCCAGCGCACCGGACGTGCGCGGGATGATCGTGATCTTCTGCACGGGCGCGGAATCCGTCTGCAGGGCAGCCACGAGCGCGTGGCCGATCTCATGATAGGACACGACGCGCTTTTCATGATCCGACAGCACGGCGTTTTTCTTCTGATAACCCGCGATGACGGTCTCGATGCTCTCCTCAAGGTCCGCCTCGGTGACGGTCTTGCGGCCGTCGCGCACGGCGCGCAGCGCGCCCTCGTTGATGATGTTGGCAAGCTCTGCGCCGGAAGCGCCCGCCGCCATACGCGCGATGGTGTGGAAGTCCACATCGTCGCCCACACGAATTTTGCGTGCATGCACGCGCAGGATGGCCTCTCTGCCCTTCAGGTCCGGCAGCTCGACCGGAACGCGGCGGTCAAAGCGGCCCGGACGCGTCAGCGCCGGATCGAGCGACTCGGGGCGGTTCGTCGCGGCAAGGATCATCACGCCGTTGTTGCCCTCGAAGCCGTCCATCTCGGTCAGCAGCTGGTTCAGGGTCTGCTCACGCTCGTCATTGCCGCCGAACTGACCGTCGCGCTTTTTGCCGATGGCGTCGATCTCATCGATGAACACGATGCACGGGGCCTTTTCCTTGGCCTGACTGAACAGATCGCGCACCTTTGATGCGCCCATGCCCACGAACATCTCAACGAATTCCGAGCCGGAAATGGAGAAGAACGGCACATTCGCCTCACCCGCGACAGCCTTGGCCAGCATGGTCTTGCCGGTTCCCGGAGGGCCGACGAGCAGGATGCCCTTTGGCATGGAGGCGCCGACATCGGTGTACTTCTTCGGATCGTGCAGATAATCGACGATCTCCGCAAGGCTCTCCTTGGCCTCGTCCTCACCGGCCACATCGCTGAAGTGGATACCGGCCGTGGACTGCACATAGACCTTGGCGTTGCTCTTACCGAAGGCCATAGCGTTCTTGCCGCCCGCCTGCTCCACGAGCTTTCTGCCCACATAGCGGCCGAGCGCCAGGAACAGCAGCAGCGGCACGATGGACGTCAGGAAAAAGCTCAGCAGCGGCGACATCGTCTTCTGTACATCGCGGCTGAACGTCGCGCCGGAGGCATACAGCCGCTCCGTCAGGCCCGGATCGTCCATGATGCCCGTGCAGTAGACGGTCTTACCGCCCTTTTCCGTATAGTAAATTTCGTCGTCGTCGATCTCGACCTTTTCGATCTGCTGGGCCTCAATCTTGCTCATGAACGTACCGTAGTCGACCTCCTCGATGCTGCGGCGGTTCAGCAGCGGCGTCACGAGCAGATTGAACAGCGCAATGATCAGAAGCACGATGCCGTAGTAATACAGCAGGGGCTTTTTCGGTGATTTGACTTCCTTCATTCTGCAGCACTTCCTTTCCTCTGTTCATCCCGGATGGCCTCGAGCGCCACAAGCAGCGCATGGCGCGCCGCCTGCATGGCAAAGTCCATCGCATATTCCGCAAAGAGGAGCTGCATCTCCTCCCCGCTCTCATCGCCGCGGCGGACCTCGGTCTGCACGCGGCGGACAATTTCGCGGATCTCCTCAAACGCATCGGCGATCTCGCCGACCTGATGCGCGCGGCTGTGGCGCAGGCGCTCTGCCAGCGCATGGGCGCATTGTGCCGTCTCCTCGCGCGTTTGCGCAATGGCGGCATCCAGCTCGGCGCTTTCCATCTGCGCGGCTGACCGCAGCTTTGCATGCACGCCCGCAAGCTGGGCGTCTACCTCTACCAGCTTTCCCGCCAGCACGTCCTGTTCCATGTTCCAGCACTC
This sequence comes from Faecousia sp., assembly GCF_048519415.1. Classification (NCBI taxonomy): domain Bacteria; kingdom Bacillati; phylum Bacillota; class Clostridia; order Eubacteriales; family Oscillospiraceae; genus Faecousia; species Faecousia sp. The sequence continues at coordinate 2,273 of NZ_DBFZUT010000073.1, forward strand.
CTTTCCGTTTGCTTCCGTATTTTACCCCGTCGGCCCGGAAAACGCAATTTACACTTTCGCAGGCCTGTATAGACAAAAAAGCCGAAGTGTAAAGGTTTTTTACACTTCGACTCAGCTGTCAAATCCTTCAATCCTTCAATTTTTCCGGCAGGCGCGTCGCACCGCCCGGCGCAAAGGCGTTCATGCTGGCTGCCATCATCCGGTAGATATCGCGCACGGTCTCGTCGATGTGCGCCGAGTCCTCCTCCGTCCAGCTGCGCATCAAGCCCACCACAGCGTTGAGATGGTAGCGCAGCATCAGGCTCATCTGCTCGCGCGTGCAGCCCGGCGGGAAATGCCACCGCCGCAGGATGCGCTCGATGAGCGAGTTGAACGACTGCGTCACGAGCCGCTCCAGCTCTTCCCGATACCCGGCGTGCATGGCCTTTTCCACAAACAGACGGGAGCTGAGCGACAGCGTGATCAGGTATTTCAGGCTCTCCTCCGGCGTGCTCTGCATGGAGGCCTCCTGCATGCTGCGCTTCAGGTTTCGCTTCATCATCCACAGCAGCAGATCCGGGATATCCTCAAAATGATAGTAGAACGTCTGTCTTGTGATATGGCATTCGTTCACAATATCCGTCACGGTCAGCTTTTTGCCGTCCCGGCGCAGGAGAAGCCGCCTTGCCGCGGCTGCAATGAGCTCTTTGCGATCATCCGGCATGCTTTTTCCCTCCCGTGCGGCGGCGCTGCTCCAACGTTTCACGCAGCTCGCGCAGATGTTCGTTCAAGGGGCGCTCCGAGCGCAGTGGGAAGAAGAAGCTTGCCTTCTGCGCGGAGCGGTCGTGCACGCTGCGGACGTGTGCCTTGAGGTTTTCATACTTGACGATAACCTCATTCTCATCCGCGAGCTTCTTGATACGGTGGATGAGCTTCGTGGAGTAGACGACGTCGATGAGGAACACGCCGTAAAACAGGCCGATGACAAAGGAGAACGCCAGGTTGCGCGAGAGCCAGTCAATGGCGTGCAGGATGCGCGGATGGATCAGGAAGTAATATGCGGCGCCGAGAATGGCCCAGGCCAGCGAGAATTTCGGGCAGATGAGACCCTGAATGTTGCCCCACTGCTTGCTGTAGTCCCACAGGCGGACATGGAAGCCTTTGAGGGCGATGAGACCGGCGAAATATTCCGTCACGGTCATGCACACCGCCATGATCAGGAACAGGACCACGCGATTCCAGAACGGGTCGCGGATGATGCTGAACTGCTCCAGCGAGGCGATCAGGTAGAGAAAGCACAGACCGCATCCATACAGCGGCAAATATGGTCCGACGCAGAAGCCGGGATTGATCCACTTGCGTTCCGGGTTCGCCGAAGAGAAAAAGCGGCGGAACAGCAGCTCCAGCACCCAGCCCAGCGTTGCACCGATGAAAAACAGGAAGGCAAGCGTCAGAAAAATATTCATGGTTCCTCCATGCGCCACGCGCTCGGTTTCGTCGACATCATTATATTCTGTTTTCGCCCGAAACGCAAGGGGTGATGATTCAGTTTGTCAAAAAGTCCCTCCGGGGCTTTTTTGCCAAGCTGCTTCCAGAATTGCAAAATATAATTTTGCTGTATCTTATTTTGCAATTCTGCCGCTGCGGCGGGTTATGGAACGGGAAAGGACACCCTGACGGTTTCCTTTCACACTTTTCTTCCCTCCGAAACTTTTGGTCTGGCAGATTTTTTGGCAGTCTGGATTCCCGTGTAATGTTAATGCATTTTGCAGCCGCTCCGCCGCGCTCCAGATCAGGCGGCTCAGGCCGCAGCACACGAGCGCAGGCAGCAGCAGAAGCCCGGAAAGCACCGCGCCCGTCCAGAAAACAGCGGCAGCGGCCGCTGTCCACAGCCTGCCCGTTCCCGTTTTGCGCATGATTCCACCTCCGCAGAAGGATATATGCGCGCCGGGTGCAGAAAAGAACCGTGCCGCATTGACAAATCTCCGATTCCGGGATATACTAAAGGTCAGAAAGGAGGCGTTCACAATGGATAACGAAAACGTCAAGAAGGAATGGAAGAAAGCCGGTTCCGATCTGGGTCACGCCTTCGCAGGTCTGGGCAAGATGCTCATCCGCACGGCCAAGGTCGGCATGGAAAAGGCCGATGAGTGGGCCAATAGCGACGATTCTCCCAAGGAGGAACAAAAGCCCGAGGGGCAGGAATAATTCCGCACAAAAATATGCCGGGCGATCCCGCATGGCGAGATCGCCCGGTTTTTCTGTTTATTCTGATTCCGCCTGCGGCTCCTCCGTGAATTCCGCAAACGCGCGGCCGAATTCCTCGGCGGCAAAGGCCCGCATCCGGGCGCAGTAGTCCCCATAGGCCGCAAGCAGCCGCTCGGCCTTCGGAGAAAGCTCCGCGCCGCCGCCATGCCGCCCGCCCGTCACCGAGACAAGCAGTGGGAAGCCCAGCTCACGCTCCGCCTGCTTTACGATGGTCCACGCCTTGGAATAGGCCATGCCCATGGTCATGGCCGCGCCCCGCAGGGAATGCGCCTCGCGCACATGGCGCAGGAGCTCCGCAACACCGGGGCCGAAGCATTTTGTTTCCCGAAAGATCCGGATGCTGATAACCGGCCTTAATTTCTTGTCCATAGCTTCAGTATACCACACCGCACGGGCCGCGTCAAGCGCGGCGGAGTTGACGAATCGGGCAGAATGTGCTATAGTCAGTGGCAAAGAGATCACAAGGAGTCGTGTCCTGTTATGCTATTTTCCGAAGCGCTGGAAATTCGCCCCGGCCTGACAGCCGTCATGGGCAGCGGCGGCAAGACCTCCCTCGTCTGCCATCTGGCGGACGAGCTTTCCGCCGCGCGCGTCATCATCGCGACCTCGACGCATATGCGGCAGGTCCCTGCCCTGCAGACGCGCGTCGGCACCGTTGCGCCCGGCACGCCCGCCATCGTGGGAACGCCGTGCGGCGACGGCAAATTCGGCCCGCCGGAGCAGAGCTGGGCCGAGCTCTGCGCGCTCGCCGACTATGTGCTCGTGGAGGCCGACGGCTCCCGCGGGCTGCCGCTCAAGGCTCACCTGTCCCACGAGCCGGTCCTGCCGCAGGAGGCCGGGCAGGTCATCGCCGTGCTCGGGCTGACGGGGCTTGGCCGCCCTATTGCAGAGGCTGCGCACCGGCCGGAGCGCTATGCCGGGCTGGCTGGCTGTGCACCGGAGGATATCGCCACACCGGAGCGCGCCACGCGCGTGCTCGAGACCGAGGCACTTCACACGCGGGTGCTGCTCAATCAGGCCGATGCCGCCGACGGCACGGCCCTGCTGGCCCGTCTGCACTGCCCGGCCGTCCTTGCCAGCCTACGAAAAGGAGAGATCGTATCATGCTCGTTCTGATTCGCGGCGCCGGAGACCTCGCCTCCGGCATTGCGCTGCGTTTGCACCACGCCCATCTATCCGTCGTCATGACGGACCTTCCGCAGCCGACCGCCATCCGGCGGACCGTCTGCTTCTCGCAGGCCATCGTCTACGGCAGCATGACGGTCGAGGACGTCACGGCCCGCTTCTGCGCCGCACCGGAGAACGCCGCCGCCATTCTGGCCGCGGGAGAGCTCCCCGTTCTGGCCGATCCGGAGGCGAAGTGCCGCACGGCCCTGCGCCCGGATGTCGTCGTCGACGCCATTCTGGCCAAGAAGAATCTCGGCACGCACATCACGGACGCGCCCTGCGTCATCGGCGTCGGGCCCGGCTTCACGGCAGGTGAGGACTGCCATGCCGCCGTGGAGACCATGCGCGGCCACACGCTCGGCCGGGCGCTGTATCACGGCTCTCCCCTGCCGAACACGAACATTCCCGGCCTCATCGGCGGCTTTGCCGGAGAGCGCGTGCTGCGCGCCCCGGCGGACGGCATTTTTGTGCAGAAGCTTGAGATCGGCGCGTCCGTCCACACCGGTGACGTGGCGGGTACGGTGAACGGCGTGCCCATGCTCTGCCAGATCAACGGCATGCTGCGCGGCATCCTGCCGGACGGCACCCCCGTCACGCGCGGCATGAAATCCGGCGATGTCGACCCGCGCGGAAAGCGCGAATACTGCGACCTTGTCTCGGACAAGGCGCTTGCCATCGGCGGCGGCGTTCTGGAAGCGATCCTTTCGCTCACCGGAGCGCTCCGCGCCTGAGGGAGGCCGTTATGGAAAGCCGCGGAAGACGCGTTCACTCCATTGAAAAGGCCATTCGCCTGCTGGACTGCTTCTGGGAAGCGGACAGTCCCCTCTCGCTGCACGAGCTGGAGCAGCGGACCGGCTGGGCCAAGAGCACGATCCACGGACTGCTTGCCACCATGCTGGACTCCGCCGTCGTGGAGCAGAATCCGACCGACGGGAAATATCGCCTCGGCTATCATCTCTTCGAGCTGGGCAGCGCCGTCCGGCAGGGCTGGAGCGTTCCGGAGCTCTGCCGCCCCCATCTGCGCGCCATGGCCGCGCGCCTCGGCGAGTCGGTCCATCTGGCCCGCCTGTCCGGTGATGAGCTCATCCTCGTCGCCTGCGAAGCCCCGCAGCGCGGCTTCCACATGACCTCGGAGACGGGCACGCGCCTGCCGGTGCACGCCAGCTCGCAGGGCAAGGCCATTCTGTCCGCCATGCCAGTCTACGAGGCAGAGGCCCTGCTGCGCAGGCGGCCGCTGCAGGTCTGCACGCCGCACACCGTGACGGCCCCGGAGCAGCTTCTGGCGCAGCTCCCCGCCATTCGCCGCGGCGGCTATGCCGAGGAGCACGAGGAATACCGGCTGGGCCTGAAATCCGTGGCCGCGCCCATCTACGAGGGTGACGGGCCATGCCGCTATGCCATCGGCGTCATCTGCATTGCCGGAACACCGGCTGCAGAATTCGCCTCCATGCGAGCCGCCGTGATGGAAACGGCGCAGAATCTCTCCGCCCTGCTGGGCCATCGCGCCCCGGGCGGTATATAAGAGGGGGATCCTATGCAGTATGAACCAACAACGCCGCAGCGGGACGGCTTTTCCATGCCCGCAGAGTTCTCTCCGCATCAGGGCTGCATTCTGATCTGGCCGGAGCGCCCCGGCTCGTGGAAAAACGGCGCAGCCGCCGCACGCAAAGCGTTCCGCAGCGTTATCGCCGCCATTGCCGAGAGTGAGACGGTCTATGTCGCCGTGAATCCGCACTCGCGCCCCTCGGCCGAACGGATGCTCGCCGGAATGGCCAACGTCCGCCTGCTGGACCTTGACAGCGACGATGCCTGGGCGCGCGACGTTGCCCCGACATTTGTCCGCCGGGCCGCCGACGGCGCGGTGCGCGGCGTCAACTGGCGCTTCAACGCCTGGGGCGGCGAGGTCGACGGCCTGTACGCCCACTGGGAGAAGGACGATGCCTTCGCGGGCGGCCTGCTGGATATGCTCGGCTTTCGCGGCTATGATGCCGCGCCGTTCGTGATGGAGGGCGGTGCCGTCCACAGCGACGGCGAGGGCACGCTGCTCGTCACAGAGGCCTGCCTTCTGAGTGCCGGGCGCAATCCGCAGCTCACGAAGGACGAGATCGCCGCAGCACTCTGCCGTATGCTCGGCGCGAAAAAGGTTCTGTGGCTGCCGCGCGGCATCGACGGCGACGAGACGAACGAGCACGTCGACAACGTCTGCGCCTTTGTGCGGCCGGGTGAGGTCGTGCTCGCGTGGACGGACGATCCCGCAGACCCGCAGTATGCCTGCTCGCAGGCCTGCCTGCGTTATCTGGAGGGCGAGACGGACGCGCAGGGCCGCCGCATCCGCGTGCATAAGCTGCCCATCCCCCGCGTGCCGGTCCTTGTCACGCAGGAGGACCTCGAGGGCTATACGTTTGAAGACGGCGAGGACGTCCGCGAGGCCGGCGAACGGCTGGCCGCATCCTATGTGAACTACTACTGCGCAAACGGAGCCATTGTGCTGCCCGCATTCGGCGGCGAGAACGCCGCGTCGGACGCGCAGGCCGCGGCCATTCTGGCCGGACTGTTCCCGGAGCGCCGCATCATCTCCGTCTATGCCCGCGAGATCTTAACGGGCGGCGGCAATATCCACTGCATCACGCAGCAGATCCCGGAAGGAGCGAAATTATGAGAAATATCACCGTGGCAGCCATCCAGATGCGCTGCGTCCCCGATCCCGCCGAAAATCTGCGCACGGCCGATCGCCTCGTGCGGCAGGCCGCCGGGCAGGGTGCGCAGGTCGTCCTGCTGCCGGAGCTGTTTGAGCGGGAGTATTTCTGCCAGCAGCGCCGCTACGATTTTTACGCCTATGCCACGCCGACGGACGAAAATCCCGCCGTGCAGATGGGCATCCGTCTGGCGCGGGAGCTGCACATTGTGCTGCCCATCAGCTTCTTTGAGCGCGACTGCAACAATTTCTACAACACCGTTGCCTGCATCGACGCGGACGGCACGCTGCTCGGGACATACCGCAAGACGCACATTCCCGACGACCATTATTATCAGGAAAAGTTCTATTTCACGCCCGGCGACACCGGCTTCCGCGTGTTCCGGACGAAATTCGGCTGCATCGGCGTCGGCATCTGCTGGGATCAGTGGTTCCCGGAGACGGCGCGGTCCATGGCCCTGCTCGGGGCAGAGCTGCTGCTCTATCCCACGGCCATCGGCTCGGAGCCGATCCTGGAATGCGACTCCATGCCGCACTGGCAGCGCTGCATGCAGGGCCACGCCGCGGCGAATCTCATGCCCGTCATTGCGGCCAACCGCATCGGCACGGAGGCCGTGCTCCCCTGCCCCGAAAACGGCGGCCAGCGCTCGGAGCTGTGCTTCTACGGCTCGTCGTTCCTGACGGATGAGACCGGCGCGCTGCTGCAGTGCGCCCCGCGCGATGCGGAGGCCGTGCTGCTGCAGACCTATGACCTCGACGCGCTGCTCGAGAGCCGCAGCTCATGGGGCCTGTTCCGTGACCGCCGCCCGGAATATTACGGCGCCATCACCCACCGCGCGCAGGATAGTCTGACGCGATAAAGTAATTTAAAAGGCCATACCGGCAGCTGTGGATGAACAGCAGCCGGTATGGTTTTATTATTTCCGGCGCAGATACTGCGCCACGGTGTCCGGCTCCGGGAAGAGGGAGGCCTGATGGATGTTGACCCGTTCGAGCTGCTGCACAATGGCCGCCTTGCAGCCTGCCGGGATCCGCAGCTCCTTGAGCACATGCTTCCTCAGCTTCCGGTCACTGTCCGCCTCGTCCGTGTCGAGGCCCGACAGCAGGAACGCACCGTCCTGCCGGAGGATGCGTGGGTTGTCCTGATTACTCTGAACAAAGACAGGACGCAGCAAATCAAATGGGCGAATATCGCGCGTGAAGGCATTGTTCTCCTTCTGGATATCATAATACAGCCGCTCGAGGACAGCGTCGTCATATTTCTGGTTGCTCTTCTGCGGGAATTTGCCCGGCCGGAGCATGTAGCGGTACGACAGAGCCTCGAGATGGCGCTGATCCGCATGGCTCAGCTCCGGCAGATGGGACAGCATCTGCACACGGTCACTGGAGGCATAGGCCACATCTGCGGCCTCCACACAGAACACGATGACCTTGCCGTCGCAGTCAGGCTCCGCTGCGCAGGCAAAATACAGGGCAACGAGCGGATTTGCCGTGATATCGAGCAGGCGCGTCGGCGCTCCGTAGTGCTGCATGTACGTCAGCTTTTCCAGATAGCGGCGGCCCGCGAACGGAGCCGGGCAGCGCACCTGCAGCTCATGGAAATAGAAGTCCTCCGGCTTTTCCCCGGTGCGATAGACACCGGGTGCGAGCAGGTAGCGCTCATTTGCCGCGCCGCGGTAGAAAAAGCGCAGCCGCTCACGGGAAAGCGCCTGCTCTGCGCTCCCTGCCTCCGGGAAGCAGGCGTCATAGAACGCCGCGGAATAGGCCCGGCTTCTGGCCGCCGCCAGCCCGGCAGCGTCGCCGTCCTCGAACAGGCGGATCTGCTCCCCGGCATCCGGCTCCCGCAGCGCCTCGGTCAGGCCCTCCCGGTCCGGCGTCGCATCGGCGGCGAGACGCTTCCGGAAGCCCTCCAGCTCCGCATTCTCCGGGAAAAACACCTGCAGAAATTCCTGCAAATTCTGACAAACCTTCATAAAGCGCTCCCTCTTTCTCTCTGAATTGCGCGGGGAATGGGCCTCAGTCGCCCAAAGGGATCTTCGTATCGGGGTCCGGGCCGAGCGTGCCGTGCTCGGGAATGGTGCAGTAGGAAACAGGCTTTCCGCCCTCAAATGTGATCTGGTAGCCGTGGCCGGGGTCCGGCGTCCAGACAAAGCGGTGCGGCATACCGGGGAACCAACGGTACATCAGCCCGCCGATCACACCGCCGTGCGCGACGATGACCGTGTCCTTCCCCTGCGCCAGAATGGGGGCAAGCGCCTGCAGCGCGCGGTCCGTCAGGCCGTTCCAGCTCTCGCCGCCGGGGCAGACGTTGTTTTCATAATCGCCGCTGCACCACGCGCGGAAGGCCGGGTCGTCCTTCAGGTCCGCGTAGGTCTTTCCTTCGAATTCGCCGAAGCGCATCTCCTGCATGCCGGGGAGCGTGCCGTGCGGCCGGTCGCCGTACAGGGCGGCAAACGTCTGCTCCGTGCGGGTCATGCCGCTGGTAAAATACTGCTCCGCCTCCGGATAGCCGCCGCCGTCGCGCAGCGCGTGCAGGGCCTCGATGCCATCAGGCAGCAGCGGCAGGTCCATCGCGCCATAATAAAGCCTGCGGATGTTGCCCTCCGTCAGGCCATGCCGAATCAGGGTCAATTTCACTTTAACCGTTCCTCCAGTCCGCAAAATATCCGGCTGACGTGCTCCGCTCGGGCCGCAAGGCCCTGCAGCACCGCGCCGTGCACCTCGCGCCAGCGGCGCTCCGCCGCATCGAGCGGCACGACACCGGAGCCGATCTCGCGTGAGATGACAAATGCATCCCGCGTCAGCGGCAGCAGGCGGTCCAGCACCTGCTGCGCCGTCTCGCCGCGGTCGGAAGCCGCGCGCGTCAGCGCTTCGAGATGGCGGCAGCAGCGCACGGGCGCTTCGGGCCAGCCATCCTTCAGGTCGAACACCGGTCCGACCATACCATGCGACGCCGCCCAGGTGAGCTTTCCCTGCCACGCGCCGCCCAAGATCAGGATCATTTTCTTACCTCACAAAACATAAGACCGCCGCCCCGGCCAGCTCGCCGAGCGTCAGACCGAAGCCGGAAATATCACCGGACATGCCGTCCAGCTGCCGGAAGCCGCGCCAGACGGCAAGGCAGTAGCCCGCCGCCGCCGCAAGCGGCGCAAGCCCGGCCGCCCCGCAGAGCACAGGCGGCACAACGCAGGCCGCCAGCAGGCACACGAGTGGGAACACGAGCTGCAGGCCCGTTCCGCGCTGCATGGCGGCATACTGGCTCGTGCCCATCGGGCGCAGGCGCTGCACGGCAACGGAAGCGCAGGCGCGGCTCGCCACGGGGATCGCTCCGAGCGGCAGCAGGCGCAGCCACGGCGCACCCGCAAACAGCGCGCACTGGCCCACGGCCAGCAGGACCATACAGATGACGGCAAAGGCCCCACAGTGCGAATCCTTCAGAATTTTCTGCCGCGTGGCAAGGTCGCGCCGCGACAGCAGGGCATCGCAGACGTCCATATAGCCGTCGAGATGCAAAAAGCCCGTGACGAGCCACGGAGCAGCGGCCAGCAGCACCGCCCGCAGCGGCGCAGGGCAGCCGAGGCGCTGCAGCAGCCATGCCATCGCCGCCCACACGAGCCCGACTACGCCGCCCGTGAGCGGCAGGCAGGCGACCATGTGCGGCCGCGCCTTCTCGTCCCAGATGCGGCACGGGCACGGAATGGCCAGAAACATGCCCCATGACATCATAAAGCCCGTGAACCAGCGCTTCACGGCAATTCCCCCTTCCAAAGATGCGGCAGTCCGGCCGTGACCTCGCAGACTGTGTCGAATTCCGCCGCCAGCGTGCGGCAGACGCGCGCAAGGCCGCTGCGGTAGCGCTCCGTCCATTCGTCATAGGCCGCACCGTCGCGGAAAATATCGTCGCAGACGCAGACCAGATGCGCCGCACGGCAGCTGAGCGCCAGCAGCTCCTGCGCTGCCCGCTCCGGGGCGGCGGCATCCGGCTGCGCGCCGGAGAACATCTCGTTTGCAAGCAAAGCCGTCACGCTGTCAAACAGCACGCAAGCCCTCTCCGGCAGTGCGGCGCGCTCCAGCGCCCGGCCGCACTCGACCGTGCTGAAGCCCCAGCCCGCGCGCTCGTCCAGATGGCGGGCGATGCGGGCGCGGTCCTCGCCGTCCACCGGCTCCATCGTCGCCCAGTAGATCATGGGGGCACCAGCGGCAAGCCGGACGCAAAGCCGCTGCGCAAGGCCGCTTTTTCCGCTTTTGCTGCCGCCGACCAGTAAAATTTTCATGGCGTGTCCACGCGGAACGCATCCGGCGTGCGGATGGACTCCAGATAATCGTCGTTGATGGCGGCCTCCGCAAACGTCGCCATGCCATTCATGACGGCGCAGGCGGCCTTCAGCACCTGAAAGGCCAGCGGACAGCCGCTCCCCTCGCCCAGCCGCATGCCGAGCTGCAGGAAGGGCGCAAGGCCCAACTCCTCCGCAGCGCGGCGGTAGCCCGGCTCCTTTGAGGCATGGGACAGGAAGATCGCATCCCGCGCAGCCGGGCACAGGCGCACGGCGCACAGGGCTGCAACCACGGAGATGAGCCCGTCGGCTACGGCCGGGACATGCGCTGCGGCAAGGCCGAGGAACGCGCCCGTCATGGCCGCAAGGTCCAGACCGCCGACGGCTGACAACACGCCGACGGGGTCTGCCGGGTCCGGCCGGTGCAGCGTGAGCGCACGCCGGATCACGTCCTTTTTCTTCCGGAAGGCATCGTCCGTCAGACCCGCGCCGCGGCCGGTCAGCTCCTCCGGCGCAAGGCCGGTCAGCGCCGCCAGAACGGCGGCCGACGTCGTGGTGTTGCCGATGCCCATCTCGCCGATGCCGACGGCCTGCATACCGTCCTGCGCGGCGCGCTGCGCCTGCTCCATGCCGACGGAAATGGCCGTCAGCGCCTGCTTTCGCGTCATGGCGGGCTCCCGCGCGATATCGCCGGTGGAGCGGCGGATCTTCCGATCCACGATCTCCGGGCAGCGGACATCCGCGTCGATGCCGACGTCCGTCACGACGACGGAATCGCCAAAGGCCGCTGCCAGGGCGGACATACCCGTGATATGCCGTGTCATATTGATAGACTGACTGAGCGTGACCGAGACCGGCGTTGCCGAAACGCCCTCGGCCGTAACGCCGTTATCCGCCGCGAACACGAGCACGCGGCAGCGGTCAATCCGATTTTTCACCCGGCCGGTCAGTCCTGCCAGCCGGATGGAGACATCCTCCAGCGCGCCGAGACTGCCCGGCGGCTTGGCCAGCTCCGCCTGACGGCGAGCGGCAGCGTCCATCGCGGCGCGGTCCGCCGGGCGGATGGAGCGCAAAAAAGTCTGAAATTCCTGCTCTGTCATGGTTCCTCCAGATAGCCCCGCGCGCAAAGCCAGCGCAGCGAGGGCTCACAGTTCTGATTTTCGATCGTATAATCCGCCGCCGGGCACTGCTCCGCCAGCGCGGCAAGGATATCCGGCATCGGGATCATGCCCTGCCCGAGCGCGTCGTGCAGGTCCCAGTCGCCGTCGTTGTTGTGCAGGTGCACATGGCGCAGCCACGGGGCCATCGGCGCGATCCAATCCAGAGGCGGCGTTTTGCTCACGCGGGTATTGGCATGGCCGACATCGAGGCACAGGCCGAAGCGCGGGTCATCGACGCCCGCTGCGATCTGCACGAGCATGTCCGGCTCCGGCTCCATCACGTTTTCCAGCGCTAGGCAGAGACCGTCCGGGGCGTCCCGCAGAAATTCCCGCCAGAATTCGACGGACCGGGCCGTGAACCACTCCGGGAAATAGACGAGCGGGATATAGCCGCTGTGCACCACGATGCGCCGGATGCCGAGCGCCAGCGCCGCCTGCACGGTCTGCCGGAAGCGCAGCATGACAACCTCGCGCACGCGCGGGTCGATGGCGCAGGGCGACAGCTCCGCAAACGGCGCATGCAGCCAGAGAGAGCCGATCCCACTGCAGCGCGCCCGCGCAGCCTCCATGGCCGCAGGTTCTTCCAATTTCCGCGCCTCGCAGAAATCCGTCAGCTCCAGCCCAAGGCCCCATTTCCGGGCCAGCGAAGCCGCATTTTCATCCATCCCGGAGAGGAATAACTTTCCCCGTAAACTCTGCATGCCTTCCCCTCACTTTCAAAGCCGCACTGCACAATTCAGCAATCGCATATCGTGCGGTGTTGCTCAAGGAAGCTCTGATTAAATCAGCAAGAGTGGATGGCGAGAGATTTTCTGTCAAGTCAAGGTTTGAAAAATGCAGGAATACTTTGTGTATTTCAAGTTTTTCAAACCGATGGATTGGCGGAAAATATCCGCCATCCACCGCAGATGATTTATTCAGAGTTTCCTCAAATATGATATCACAAAAAGCGGCGGATGCCAACATCAATCTCGATGCGGCATCCGCCATTTTCGCAGCATCCCCGCACCGCCGCAGAGCGGTACGGGAGCGCCAAGCCTTACTTGCGGAGAGCGGCGAAACGCATCAGCAGCGTTGCAACCTCTGCGCGGGTCGCCGTGCCCTGCGGCTCGAGGCGGCCGTTGTCCATACCACGCAGCAGGCCGACGGCGACTGCCCAGCGCACCGCTGCGAGCGCATAGGAGCTGACCTGCATCCCATCGGAGAACTGCGACAGATCATCGCGTGCGCCGGTGACAGCGCCGATCTTTTCCGCATAACGGACGATCATCGTGACCATCTGCTCGCGGGTCACCGGGGACTCGGGGTCGAACGCCGTGGTGGACACGCCGTTGATCACGCCGGCCGCATAGGCCCAGCGGACTGCATCGGCATACCAGGCATCGGCAGCGACATCCGCAAACGGGAGCGCCGCGGAGCTTGCCGGGCTGCCTGCCACGCGCCAGAGCACCATGGCGAACATCGCGCGGCTCATCTGGCCGTTCGGGCGGAACGTGCCGTCCTCAAAGCCGATGAACAGGTGGTTCGTGATGGCATAGTCCGTGCTGAGGTGATACCACTGCGCGGGATCAAGATCCGGGAAGGCGCGGCTCGGGCAGTTCGCACCGCCGTCACACACCGGGGCCTTGCCCGTCACCGTGACGACACACTGGCTGTAGGTGTGGTTGCTGTCGCCCGTCGTGAGGACGTAGACGCCTGCGGTGTCAAAGTGCCAGGCAAACGTGCCGTCCGCGGCCGTCCTGCCGAGCAGCTCGCCGCCGCAGAAGATCTGCACGCCCTCTGCCGGAGCAACACCGGTTCCCATCTGGTACACCGTTGCCGTGAACGTCTCGCTCGCCGCTGCGGTGAGCGCGGTCTCGTGGAACCAGACGTTGTACTTATAGCCGTAGTAGCTGTCGGAGTCGGCCGTCGACTCATTGGCAAACACGCCGTAGATGCCGCCGGCCGTGACGGGGACCGTCAGCGGGGAGGACGTATCATACGCGCCGTTCACGAAGTAATACTGGCCCCAGTATGCCACTGCCGCATTGGCCGCGTTGAAGTCTTCCGGGCCAGTCAGGCTGCCGATGTAGCCATATTCGCTGACCGTGAGGACATAGTCCTCGCCGAAGCCCTGCTGCAGCGCCTCTGCGACCGTGCTGGAGGAAGGGACCTCCAGCGTGCGGTCGATCGCGCCGATGCCGTTCACGCCCGTCAGGCGGACCGTGACCGTCGCCTTGAAGGGCTTCTCCGTCACATGGACGCGGCACTGGCTGTAGGTGTGCAGCTCGTCGCCGGTCGTGAGCACATAGTCGCCCGCATGCTCAAAGCGGCAGATAACCTTGCCGTTCTCATCGCTGACGCCCATCACATTGCCGTCCGCGTAGACCTTCACGCCTGCCTGCGGCACGGCGGTATTGCCCTGCATCTGGTAGACCGTGACGTCAAAGGCCGTCTCGGCCTCGGCGGTAACGCTGCGCTCGTGGATCCAGACGTTGTACTTGTAGCCATAGTTCTCGCCGGTCGTGTTCTTCTCGTTGGCGAAGATACCGTAGACCGCGCCGTCCGTGACAGGGACCGTCAGCGGAGAGGACGTGTCATACGCGCCGTCGATGTAGTAATACTGACCCCAGAACTCAACGCCCGCATTGGCGGCGTTGAAATCGTCCGGGCCGGTCAGGCTGCCGATGTAGCCATAGCCGCTGACCGTGAGCGTGTAGTCCTCGCCAAGGCCCTCCTGCAGAGCCTCCGCCACGGTCTTGTCCGACGTCGTGTCAAACGTGCGGTCCACTGCGCCGACACCGTTCACGCCGGTCAGCACGACCGTGACCGTCGTCCTGACGGGAGGCTGGTCGCCGCCCGGGTTCGGACCGTCCGTGCCGAGGACCGTCATGGTGGCGGAGACCTTCTGACCGGTCAGCTTGGAGAAGTAGTCGTCATACCATGCGCCGGACGTAATCTTCTTGGCATACTTGGCAAAGACGGCATGCTCCAGCACGCTCTCAACGGTGACGGACGTGTTGTACTTCGGCTGCGTCAGCACCAGATTCTCATGGGCAATGACGGCCGGATTGCTGGACTTGAACTTGTTATACTGCTCCTGACCGCCGACGGAGGAATAATCCGCCTGATCTCCGGCCACGATGCCAGCACCATGCGCGTCGCGGTAGTCATACAGCCACGTCAGGCCGCCGTTCTCGCCCGCAACGGCCTCGCGGAAGGCGTGCAGGCTCTTCGTCACGGCGTACCGCGACTCGTTCGCTCCGTCGTTCAGACCATCCCAGTAGTGGGCCTTGACCTGCTCCATGAGGTTCAGCGCATCGTCAAGCTCCGCCTTTGTCAGCGGCAGGACCTTGAGGGCGATCTGCTTCTGCACGGAGACGTCCTTTGTCTTGTGCTGCATGGTGACGGTCAACGTCACCTCCGCCGCGGCCTCGCCGGGCATCGGGCGGTAGATATTGGCGCGGTAGGCGTTGATCTCGGCCACATCCGGATCGCCCGAAGTGACGATGAACTTATAATCGTCATAGTTCTCGATGCCGGTAGCGCGTGCCGTGAGGAGCTGGATGTCGCCGTTCACGGCCTCGGGGTCGATGACCTCGCCGGTCACAACATAGGTCAGCTTTGTGACGAGATAGTTCTCGTCAAGCTCCTTCTGCATCTGCTGACGCAGCGGCTCGAGATCCTCGGCCGGGAGCGTCAGACGGAAGCCCTCGGCCTGCAGCGAGCTCTCGTTGAGCTGGAACGTCAGGGTCGGATAGAGATGGACCTTCGTGTCAACGCTCGGGCGTGTGACGCGGCCCGTCAGGACTTCGCCCGCCGTGCTGCCCTCGATGGAGATCAGCTTGGAATCGGATGTCCAGGCGAACGTGACGAACGGATAAGCGCCGGTACGCTGCGGGAGCTGCAGGTCGGAGATAATCTCCGCTTCGCTTGTATTCTGATTGCGGATGGTATCGAACGTAACGGAGGCCGCCGCCTTTTCGAGGTAATCCCGGACGGTGTCCAGATCCCAGTTCAGGATGACCATCGCCGTGATATCCGCGCTGCTCTCGCCGCGCGTAAGCGTCAGCTCCACGCCGGAGACGCGGGCAAAGTGCGCCGCAAGGCCCAGCGTTGCGGGGTCCGCGTTGAAATAGGTGATCTTGCCGTCGGCCGCGATGCCGGTCGTCTGCGCCACATCCATCGGATAATCGAGCGCGCCGGGGTCCTTCACGGTGACGGTGATGCCGTCAAGGTTATTTCTGCTCAGATAGTTTTCCACATAGGTGCAGAGGTTCGTATCCGTACCGGGGACCGGGTTCAGCGTGGACTTGCTGTCCAGCAGGGACTTGGCCGCCGTGACGAGCTCGTCGTTCTGCGCCTTCAGGGACTTCACCGTGATGAGGAAGGTCTTCGTCCCGGTCTCGCCGCCATAGGCCAGCGTCGCCGTCAGCTTCACATAGACCGTTCCCGTGGACGGGAGCGTCACAACGCCCTCCGGCGTGATGACCGCGCCGTTCGAGCTGGCCCAGGTGATCGTGCCGTCAAAGCCCTCGACCGTCGAAGCGAGCGCCAGCGTGCAGTTCTCGATGACGAGCGTCGGCTCGACCGTGAGCTTTTCCGCCGCGCGCGCAATGGCCTCGGCCGCCGCCGTGTTGACCACATGCGTGCCGCCCTGCCATGCCAGCAGCGGATAGCCGCCGTTGCGACCGTCATCCTGGTGGAAGGCTTCATTGCCGAGCGCGAGAACGAAGGCAGTCTCCTTCATCTCCACGGCGGTCTTGGCCGTCGCTTCGACATTGACGCCGTCCTTCGTGTTGCCGGTCGCAGCAGAGGCGGAGCCTTCGAGATAATAGCTGTTCCGAATTTCGGCCGCATATTCGCCGACGAGCGCGCCGCAGGAAGCGCCCTTGACGCTGCCGGTGTTATAGCAGTTCGTGACCGTGGGATCCGTGCCGCCGGTGTGCTTGCCCGCGATGCCGCCGACGCAGGTCGCGCCGGTAACGGAGCCGGTGTTGTAGCAGTTCAGGATCTGCACGCTGCCGTTTTCGGTGTAGCCGACGATGCCGCCGACATAGCCGCGGTTGTTGCTGCCGCCGTTGATCGCGCCGGTGTTATAGCAGCCCGTGATGGGCGCATAGCTCGCGCCGACGATGCCGCCGACCTTCGCGTCGGAATAGGCGCTGCTCAGCGTGCAGGTCACGCTGCCCTCGTTGCCGCAGTTCACGATCGCACCGCTGGCATAGACGCGCGCGGCGATGCCGCCCGTCACGCCGCCGTAGGAGGCCGCATTCGTGATGTTCACGCGGCTGACGCAGCCCTCGATACGGCCGTAGCTCTGGTTGGCGAAGGCGCCGATCGCGCCGTCGCCCTCGATCATACCGACAAGCGTGACATTCTTGATCACGCCGTCCGCGCCGAGATAGCCGCACAGGCCCATCGCAGATTCGTAGGTATCGTCATTATCGCAGCTGTAATAGCCGCTGATCGTCTTGCCGTTGCCGTCAAAGATGCCGCTGTACTGCAAGTTGTACTTGCCAAAGCCGCCCCAGCGGTTGGCCTTCGGTGCCTCTGCACTGTTGAGCACGAGGTTCACCATGATACGGGCGTTGATCGTCGTCTCACCGCCGTTGACCTTCGCGGCAAACCACGCCAGCTCCTCAGGCGTCTTGATGAGGTACCACGTCACGCCGTTTTCGGTCTTCGTCTCCGGCGCGGTATCGGAGGCCTTGCCCGTCCAGACATTGCTGCCCTCCTCGAGTCTGACCGTAACAGTCAGATCCTTGCCCGCGACCGTGAAGGAACCGGCCACATTCAGATAGCCGTCCAGCATAACGGCATAGGAATAGGTGCCGTCCGGCAGGCTGTAGACGCCGTTCACCGCCGTCTGCTCGCCGCCCTCGGCATGCGTCACGGTAATGTCCGCGCCGCTCAGCGCGCTGCCGTCGTCCGCCTTCACGGTGGCAATGCGCACACTATGGCGCGCCGCCTGCTGCAGCGTGACATGCAGGCTGTCGTTTTCGCCCGTGACCGTCAGGCTGCCCGACGCGGTCTCGTAGCCGAACAGGCTCGCCTCATAGGTGTAGCTTCCCTTCGGCAGGCGCCATGCGCCGTTCACGGCGCTCCACTGCTTGCCATCGGCATCACGAAGAACGAGCTTTGCCTCGGCCGGGGTCAGCGTCACGCTGACGGGATAGGTGCGGACCGAGAGGGTGACCGTGATGGTGCGGCCTGCGCCGTCGATCGTAAAGCTTCCGGTCACATCGTCGCACTCATCGCGCGTGACAAGATAGGTATAGCTGCCGGAGACAAGGCGATAGGTGCCGTCCTCCTCCGGGGTCTGCTCCACGTTCTGCGCATCGTAGACATGGACGGAAGCGCCGGTCATGTTGACGGAGAACGCCACGATGAGCTTGGCATCCGCATCCTGCCAGGCAAGGACGGGATAGCCGCTGTTCTGATTCTTCGCGTCGTTCACGAATGCGCCGCCGAGCTTCAGCACGGTGTCGAACGACTTCAGCTGCTCTTCCGTGAGGGCAGTCGTGTCGCCGGAGCCGCTGCCGATGGCCTGCGTGCCCGTGAGGTAATAGCAGTTCGAAACGGAGCCGCCGTTGTAGCCGATGAGCGAGCCCGCATAATTATAATTGCCCGCTGCCGCCAGTGTGATCGCACCGGCATTGTAGCAGGACGTCACGGTCGTGTTCGAATCCGTCTGGCCGAGAATGCCGCCGACGCGGTTTCCGGTGGCGGAGCCGACGTTATAGCACTCGCTCAGCGTAGTATAGTAGGCAGTGCCAACGATACCGGCCGAGAAATTGTTCGTACCATTGCTGATCGTGCCGAAGTTCGCGCAGCGCAGGACGGTCGAGCGCGCAGCGGACTTGCCGTTCAGACGGCCGACGATACCGCCGACATTCCGGCTCGTACCGGTGACCGTGGCATAGTTCGCGCAGGCCTCGATCGTGGCGCTGTCCGCCTGACCGGCGATGCCGCCGACATAGCCGCGGCCGGAGATGCTGCCGCGGACCGTCAGGCGGCGTACGGCCGCGCCGGTATCCAGGCAGCCGAACAGGCCGGCATAATCCGTCGTCTGCGAGACGAGCAGATTATCGATCGTGTGATACGCGCCGTCAAAGCTGCCCGCGAAGCGGCGGGCATCGCTGCCGATCGGCGTGAAGGCCACATTGCCCATGTCCAGATTGGCTGCGAGTGTCACATGCTTTCCGGCAAAGGCATTGCCGGAGGCGACCTGCGCGGACAGATAGGCCAGCTCCTCGCCGTTCGAGATGAGATAGGGATCGGCCTGCGTACCGGTGCCGCCCGCAAAGCCGTCTGCCACCGTTCCGTCCCATTCGATGCCGGGGACCATGGTGACCTTGACCGTCGTGTCGGCCTCGCCGAGCGTGAACGTGCCGCGTGCCGTCTTATAGCCCGCAGCCTTCACCTGATAGGAATAGTCCGCCGGGAAGAGCAGGTAGGAGCCGTCCTCCTCGGCCTGCATAACATTGTCGCCGTGCTTCACGGTAACGGCCGCCGTCGTGCCTGCGGCAAGGCCCGTGATCAAGAACGCCGCCTTATGGCGTGCAAGCTCCGTCATGGTCACGGGGACTTCAACGGCCGCATCCGTCACGGTAAAGCTGCCGGTGGCCTGCGCATAGCCGAAGGCCTCGGCCGTATAGCGGTACTCGCCCGCCGGAACGCTGGCCTTGCCGTCCGTCACGGCATAGGAAGCATCCGCGCTGTCCGTCAGCGTAAAGGCCGTGCCTGCAGGCGCGCCCGTGAACGTGACGCCATAGTACGTTTTGCAGCTGAAGTCCTTCAGATAGAGCGTGTCATCGTTCTTATCGCTGCTGTAGTCCTTGGAATACCCGATGGTCACGACGTCATTCGCCGCGACCTCCATCGTGTAGGTCTGGAAGGACGTCATCGCACCAGAATACGAAGCCTTGCTGGACTGCGTCAGGTTCGTTCCGTTCTTCGTGACCGCCATGTAGTCATAGTTGGACTCGCTGGAGACCTTATAGGAGAAGCGGAACGTACCGCCGCTCCGGAAGGTCAGCTTGAGGGTGGAAGTCGTTCCCCCCACACCCTTGTTGCCGGATATCAGGCAAGTCTCGTCGTCGCTCTCCGCAAAGGGATAGGAGGCGTCGTTTTCCACGGTCGCCGGAACGTCCGCAAAAAACTCATCAAAACTTGCCGCTGCTGCGACCGGGATGCTGCACAGCACCATGCACAGCACAAGGATCGCCGCGATCATTCGTTTCATGATCCAATCTTCCTTTCTTGATACGAAAATAATAAAAACACTGCGGCAGAGGGCCTCGTTTCCCCTGCCGCAGCCGTTTTCCTGCGTCATGGCGCACCTGCGCCGCATGCTTCTGTAGGTCTTCTGACTCGTGCTCCCGGGTCTCCCCCGCAACGCGGCGCTCAGCCTTCTCAGGTCGCCCCAATGACCGGCTTTCGCCCATGGAGCTCGCGTCTTGCACATACAGCGCCGGTCGGCGTTGCAGGCTCTCACTGCATTCCCTTGTCCATCCCCGGCTGTACATATGCCCTGCCGGAGCCACAAAAGCTTTTTGTTTTTAACTTATTCAGTATAGCATATTTCCGCAGCATTGTAAAGCCGGATGAAAAACGTTCCGACCCTATAACCGCCGTTGACGGAGCGCCGAAAATACGCTATAATTTAATTGTATATTATGATCCGCCCCCGGCGGGAAGGAGTGCAGCATTATGATCCAGTTATCTGATTTCTATGGCTACAGCATGTATACCATCTCTTCCGATACGCTTTCCGTCTCCGTGATGAGCCTCGGTGCGACCGTCACAAAGCTTGCTTATCTGGGCCGCAATGTCGTGGTCAGCCTGAAGACCCCGGACGACTATCTGCAGGACACCAGCTATCTCGGCGCGATCGTCGGACGCTATGCCAACCGCATTGCGGGCGGCCGCTTTCCGCTGAACGGCGAGACGGTGCAGGTCGAGCAGAACGAGGGCCGCAATCACCTGCACGGCGGCAGCGTCGGCTTCCACAAGCGCATCTGGGCAGCTGAATGCCTTGGGGAGCAGGCCGTTCGCTTCACGCTGCACACGCCGGACGGCGACGCGGGCTATCCCGGCGCGCTGACGATGCACGTCACCTATCGCGTGGAGGGCAGCCGGCTGTTCCTCGATTTTGAGGGTGTCAGCACAAAGGACACCATCCTTGCGCCAACGACGCACATGTATTTCAACCTCGGCGGCACAGAGAGCATCCTCGGAACGACGCTGCAGATCAATGCCGGCCGCTGGATCCCCGTGGACGGCGAGCTCATTCCCACCGGCGAGCTGCGCCCGGCCGAGGGCCCGTTCGACTTCCGCACGCCGCACACCATTGCGCAGAACTTTGACCACGGCTTCGTGCTCGACGGGCAGGACGCTCTTGTGGCAGAGGACGGCGGCGTCCGCCTGTCGCTGCACACGGACTACCCTGCCCTGCAGCTCTACACCGGTGAATTCCTCTCGGGCAAGCTCCATCCGAATCAGGGCTTTGCCATTGAGCCGGAGGCCTGCCCCGACACGCCGAACCATCCGGAATTCGGCTCCTCCGTGCTGAAGGCCGGTGAGACGTTCCATCGCTCCATCACCTATACCTTCGAATCCACCGCAAAATGAGCCGCGCCGATTTGCTCTACCGCGAGACGTGTGCACGCATCCTGCGCGAGGGTGTCTGGGACACCGATCAGTCCGTTCGCCCGCGCTGGGCGGACGGTTCCCCGGCCCATACGGTCAAGTGCTTCGGTGTGGTGAACCGCTATGATCTGCAGGAGGAATTCCCGCTCATGACGCTGCGCCGCACCTATTGGCGCTCATGCGTGGAGGAGCTTCTGTGGATCTGGCAGAAGAAGTCGAACAACGTCCGCGACCTCGGCAGCCACATCTGGGACAGCTGGGCCGATGAGAACGGCTCCATCGGCAAGGCCTACGGCTATCAGCTCGGCATCAAATACCGCTTCCCGGAGGGAGAGTTCGATCAGGTCGACCGCGTGCTATACGACCTGAAGCACAACCCGGCCAGCCGCCGCATTCTGACAAACCTCTACAATTTCGCCGATCTGCACGAGATGGCTCTGTATCCCTGCGCCTATTCCATGACGTTCAATGTCAGCGGCAACCGGCTCAACGCCATTCTGAATCAGCGCTCGCAGGACATGCTCACGGCAAACAACTGGAATGTCGTGCAGTATGCCGTGCTCGTGCACATGCTGGCGCAGGTCAGCGGTCTTGTCGCAGGCGAGCTCGTGCATGTAATCGCCGATTGCCATATCTACGACCGCCACATTCCGCTTGTCGAGCAGATGCTGGAGCTGGAGCCGTATCCCGCGCCGGAATTCCAGCTCGATCCTGCGGTCACGGACTTCTATGCCTTCACGCCGGACAGCGTGCAGGTGGAGAACTACCGCTATCATCCGTTTTCGGCCAGAATTCCTGTCGCCATTTAGGAGGAGCCATGGACTGCATCGTCAACGTCACGCAAAACTGGGGCATCGGGAGGGACGGCGATCTGCTTGTCTCCATTCCCACCGACCTGCGCCGCTTCCGCGCGCTCACGACCGGGAAGACCGTGATCTATGGCCGCAAGACCCTGCTCACCTTCCCCCACGCGCGCCCGCTGCCGAACCGCGAGAACTGGATTCTCTCAGCCACGCCCGGCTTTTCCGTGCCGGGCGCAGCGGTGTTTCCGTCGCTTGCGGCCCTGCAGGAAGCCCTGCGTACCCGTCCGGCCGATTCGCTGTGCCTCATCGGCGGTGCGAGCGTCTACCGCGCGCTGCTGCCGTGGTGCAGCCGCGTGCTGCTCACGCAGACCTGCGCCGACCTGCCTGCCGACCGGTTTTTCCCCGATCTGGACCGGCTCCCGAACTGGCGCTGCACGGACACCAGCCCCCTGCAGGAGGACGGCGGCCATTGCTTCCGCTATCTGACCTACGAAAACGACGCTCCGCTTCCGTTATAAACATAGAATTGCTCCCTTCTGCGCAGACTAAGCGCCGAAGGGAGTGATTTTTATGCCGATTTTACCTTTGACGGAAGAAAATTTCGAGCAGGAGGTCCTGCAGGCCGAGGGGCCGGTGCTCGTAGACCTCTTTGCCGCGTGGTGCGGCCCGTGCCGTGCGCTTGCGCCGGTGCTGGAGATGCTGGCAGAGGCCCGGCCGGAGCTGCGCATCGGAAAGGTCGATGTGGACGCCCAGCCCGAGCTTGCGGCGCGGTTTGACGTGCTGACCGTCCCGACGCTGCTGCTGTTCCGCTCCGGCAGGCTGCTCCGGCGCACGACCGGCGCAAAAACACCGGCGGAGCTGGAAGAATTTCTGCGGAGCGGCGAAGCATGAGATGCTATGACATGGCCGTGGTCGGGGCCGGACCGGCGGGCTGCACGGCGGCTCTCTATGCCGCCCGCGCCGGGCTGGACGTGCTCGTTCTCGAGCGGCTCGGCCCCGGCGGGCAGATGGCGCAGACGCAGCACATTGAGAATTACCCCGGCTTTCCGGAAGGCGCAGACGGAGCCGCGCTGGCAGACGGCATGAAAGCGGGTGCGGAGCGCGCGGGGGCCATTTTTCTGCTGGCCGACGTCCGCAGCGCGCAGCTCACCGGCCGCGTAAAGGAGCTGCAGACAGACGGCGGGCCGGTCCTTGCCCGGACCGTTGTGCTCGCCACGGGAGCGGGCCCGCGGAGGCTCGGGCTGCCGCAGGAGGACGAGCTGCCCGGCGTGAGCTACTGCGCCGCCTGCGACGGGGCGTTTTTCCGCGGGAAGGACGTCGCCGTGGTCGGCGGCGGCAATTCCGCCGTCAGCGAAGCCCTGCTGCTGTCGCGGCTGTGCCGCCATGTGTCGCTCGTGCACCGCCGCAGCACATTCCGGGCATCTGCCGCAGAGCTGGCGGCGCTGGAAAAGCAGGACAATGTGACATTCTGCCGGAACAGCATCGTAACGGAGCTGCTGGGCCGTGAGCGCCTGACCGGCATCCGCCTGCAGAACGGCCGGGAGCTGGAGATCAGCGGCCTGTTTGTCTGCATCGGCCGCACGCCTGTCTCCGCCCTCGGCGGCGAGCAGCTCCGCCGGACGCCGGACGGCTATTACTGCGCGGACGAGACGACACGGACCGGCCTGCCGGGCGTTTTTGCCGCAGGCGACGTGCGGGAAAAGCAGCTGCGCCAGATCGTTACGGCCGTCTCGGACGGCGCAGCGGCGGCGCAGCAGGCGGAGCATTATCTGGGCAAAACGTCCCGCAGGGCGGAAATATAGCGCGGATCCGTGCCGCAGCAGCCGCCGACGAGTGCAGCTCCGGCATCGATCAGCGTGCGCATATGCTGCGCGAATGCCGCCGGGCCCATGGAATAGATGGCCTCGCCCTCCGGCGAGATCTCCGGCATACCCGCATTCGGCTTGACAAGGAGCGGCACCTTCGCGGCCTGCTTCATATTGCGCACAAGGCTTTCGAGCTGGTCCGGGCCGGTGGAGCAGTTGATGCCGACTGCGGCCGCGCCGAGCTCCTGCAGCGTCTCCACGGCCTCGACGCAGGTCCCGCCGAAATAGCCGCTGCCATCGGCCTGCACCGTCATGCTGCACAGGACCGGCAGGGCGCAGACACTCTGCGCCGCCTCGAGGGCGACGGTCATCTCGTCGATGCCGAGCATGGTCTCCACAACGAGCAGGTCGGCCCCGGCCTCGGCCAATGCCGTAATTTGCTCCGTGTAAATTTCAAACAGCTCGTGATATGTCATCGTCCCGGCAGGCTCGAGCGGCACGCCGGTCGTTGTGAGGTCGCCTGCCACGAGCGCGCGGCCGCCCGCCGCCTCGCGCGACAGCGCAACGAGCTGCCGGTTCAGAAGCGCAACATCGTTCTCGCGGCCGCAGCGTGCAAGCCCGCGCCGGTTGGCGCAGAACGTCGGCGCATAGATGATCTGCGACCCGGCCGCGATATAGTCCCGCTGCAGAGCCAGCAGAGGCTCCGGATGCTCTGTGACCCAGACCTCCGTGCAGATGCCGCGCGGCATGCCCGCGCGCATCAGGTTCGAGCCGGTCGCGCCGTCGAGCAGTACGGGGCCGCGCGCAAGCAGCGCCTGAAAAGCTTCGTTTGTCATAGGTTCCTCCGTGGTATGGTTTTCTCTTCTATTTTACCCGCTCCGGCGGGAATTTGCAACGAGAAACTTCCGCATGCATTTTCGGTTGCATTCCGGTGGGGTTTCTGCTAGAATAGCGATAGATTCCATTCATTATTACAAGGAGGACAATATGAAAAAGTCCGTACTGCGCAAATATGCCACGCTGATCGCCACGGTCGGCGTCAATGTCCAGAAGGGTCAGGAGGTCTTCATCGCCGCCGAGCTCGATCAGCCCGAATTCGTAAAGATGGTCGTTGAGGAATGCTACCGCGCCGGTGCCAAGCGCGTTGTGGTGGACTGGGACTATCAGCCGCTGACGAAGCTCCATGTCCGCTGGCGCAGCCAGAAGAACCTCTCCACGCTGGAAAACTGGGAGGAGGCCCGCTGGCAGCACTATGTCGATGAGATTCCCTGCCGCATCTACCTGATTTCCGAGGACCCGGACGGTCTGCGCGGCGTCAATCAGGAAAAGATGGCCAAGGCCGGTCAGGCCAAGTACAAGGTCATCCGCCCGTACCGCGACCAGATCGAGAACAAGTATCAGTGGTGCATCGCGGCCGTCCCCGGTGTTGCGTGGGCAAAGAAGCTCTTCCCGAACCTGTCGAAGGCACAGGCCGTCGAGAAGCTGTGGGAAGCCATTCTGGCCGCCTCCCGCGTGGACGACGACCCCGTTGCCGCATGGAAGGCCCATAACGAGGACCTCGCCCGCCGCTGTGCCTATCTGAACGACCTCGGCATCACGGAGCTGGAATATCACAGCTCGAACGGCACGAATTTCAAGGTCGGCATGATCGAAGACGCCGAATTCAAGGGCGGCGGCGAGAACTCTCTGCTCGGCCACTTCTTCAACCCGAACATCCCGACGGAGGAGGTCTTCATCTCTCCGAAGCGCGGCGTGGCAGAGGGCATCGTCTATTCCACGAAGCCTCTGTCCTATCAGGGCCAGCTTATCGAGAACTTCTCCATCCGCTTTGAGGGCGGCAAGGCCGTCGAGGTCCATGCCGAAAAGAACGAGGCCCTTCTGCAGAAGCTCATCTCCATGGATGAGGGCGCTTCCTACCTCGGCGAGTGCGCGCTCGTTCCCTATAACTCCCCGATCCAGAATTCCGGCCTGCTGTTCTACAACACGCTGTTCGACGAGAACGCCGCCTGCCATCTGGCGCTCGGCATGGGCTTTGCCGACACGATCAAGAATTTTGAGAACTACACGCTCGACGAGTGCCGTGCCAAGGGCATCAACGATTCCATGGTGCATGAGGACTTCATGATCGGCTCCGCCGACCTGTCCATCGACGCGCACACGCGCGACGGCCGCACCGTGCCGATCTTCCGCGACGGCAACTGGGCATTTTAATGGGGATCTCTGAATATATCAGAGCTTTTCTGAGTCCCGGACATAAAAGCTGCTGCAGCGATTGTGCTGCAGCAGCTTTTTATGTGCGCCCGGTGAGCGCACGTTCTATAGGGTGAAAGTCCCGAGTCCGCCCGGTAGCGGGAAGGGCTAGCCAAAGGCAAGGGTGTCCATCGTGAGGTGGAATC